>JAISBQ010000041.1 GCA_031266115.1 Bifidobacteriaceae bacterium | reverse complement strand
ACCGAACTCACCGAGGATCAGGCTGCCTACCTGGGGATTGATCCGTCCGGCCCCTACAAACCGGATCACTACCGCTACTGAGGCGAGGTCGTCGCAGCGCCTCGCCGCCTAGGATTCTCGGGCGGCCTGTTCCAGAACTGGTCCGAGGTTCTCGCGGCGGATGCGCACATCCACGTACAGCAACGCCAGAACGCCGGCCACGATGGGCAAGGCGACGGTGAACGTCACGGCGCTGACGAGACCGACGGCGACCATACTCATCGCCCCGCCGCCCGCGGTCGCGAGCAGGGCGAGCGGAATGCTGATGACGATGGATGGCACGATGCTCACGGCCATCGCCGTGAGGGATGCCAGCAGCGAGATCCCGAGGATTCGCCAGGCCGATCCCGCAGCGAGGTGCCACGCCCGGACCAGGGCCTGCCCGGCGCTGACACCCTCAAGCACCGCCACCACCGGCGCCAGGGCGATATGGATGCTGACGTAGGTGCCGCCCACCAGCAGGCCGAGGGCGGCGAGGATGGCGACCAAGGGACCGATCCCGCCCGTCCATGCGCCTAGCGCGATCACGCAGGCCGCACCGGCGCCCATACCCAGCGTCAATCCCAGAGTCGCAGCCACGACTCCCGCCAGCGGTCCGACGCGTCCACGCATCGCGGCCAGTGCTTCGGCGACGCTGGTGCGCCGACCGAGCACCGCGCGGGAGACGGCGATGGCGATCAGGCTCGCGGCGAACTGGGAGATCGCCACGGCGACCAGTCCGGTGACGGCGCCGGCGACGACCGTGCGTCCCGAAATCCCGTCACCGGGCGATCGCGTCAGCCACAGATCGAGATTCCCCGAGCGCGGCGCGAACGCCTCGGAAAGCCCTTCGACCAGCCCGTTGCAGATTCCCGCGGTCGCGGCCACGGCGAGGATGGTGGGTGCCGCATACCGCAGGCATCGCGCGAGACCGACGATGATGTCGCCCAGGTCCAGTGCCCTGAGGGGAACCGCTCCTGGTCGCGGCGCCTCGGACGGGTTCGATTGCCATCCGCCATACCCACCTGCCGTCATCGCGGTCCTCCCACTGTTCGGTATTTGCTGCCCTTGGATGGCACGATAGCGGCATGGCTCGAATCCTCGTGATCGACGACGACACGGTCCTAGCCGAAATGATCGGCATTGTCCTGGCGGCGGAGCACCACGACGTGGGGTACTGCGCCAGTGGGGACAGGGCACTGATGGCCTTCCGCGACTTTCGCCCCGAACTGGTGTTGCTGGACCTCATGCTGCCCGGGGTGGACGGCATCGAGGTGTGCCGACGTCTGCGCGCCGAATCCGACGTCCCCGTCGTCATGCTGACAGCCAAAGGAGAGACGGCCGACATTGTCGCGGGTCTCGAGGCCGGCGCCGACGATTACATCCCCAAACCGTTCAAGCCCGCCGAACTGGCCGCCCGCGTCAAGACGCGGTTGCGGGGCCGGGACTCAGCGGTCGCGGAGCGACTGCATGTCGACGACATCGACATCGACGTCGCCGGCCACGAGGTCCGCCGCGGCACCCGGCGGATCGCGTTGACACCGTTGGAATTCGAGCTTCTGGTCGCTCTCGCGGCCAAGCCCTGGCAGGTGTTCTCCCGCGACATGCTGTTGCAGCAAGTGTGGGGCTACCAATCCGCGGCGGACACCCGCCTGGTCAATGTCCACGTCCAACGCCTGCGGTCGAAGGTCGAGGCGGATCCGGACCATCCGCGGGTGGTTCTGACCGTTCGCGGGGTCGGCTACCGGGCGGGTCCGCCCTCGTGAGAAGCCCCCTGCGGTGGGTACGCCGCTCCGTCCAGGCCCGCACGGTGGTCATGACGCTGGCACTGGCGGGCGTCGCCTTGGCCGTGGTAGCTGCGGGCCTCACGCTGTCCATCCGCAACGGCCTGTACGACCAGCGCGTCCAGGGGATGCTGCTCGATGCCGCGCGCGGCACCGCGTACGCCCAAGCCCAGTTCGACAACACGGACACCGACAACACGATGGCCACGAGTTCGTTGGCCAAGGCGACCATCGGCTCGTTGCGTCAGTCCGGGTCGCGGGCCGTGGGTGTGTTACTGGCCTGGGCCCCCGAGACCACGTCGTTCGGGCAGCGGGTCAACCCGATCGCCTCGGACCGGATGCTGTGGTCCGTGACGTCCGAGGCGTTGACCGTGGGTGCCGCGACCGGGGCGAGCCAGGTATGGCAACCCGTCGCCCTGATGGGCGATGACGGGGAGGTCCCGGGGGTGCTCGTGGCTGCGCCCGTGACGTTGGTGTCGATCCCCTACGTCATCGTCTTCGCCTACGATCTGGCGGCTGAGGCGCGCACGTTGCGGCTCGTGGAACGCATAGTCGCGGTGGGCGGTGTGACAGTGGTGGGCATTCTCGCGTTGGTCGCGTGGCTGGTGGTCCATCAGGCCGCCCGCCCGGTGGCCGGCGCGGCCCGCGTGGCGGAGCGGCTGGCCGGGGGCGATTTCACCGAGCGCCTGGAGATTCGCGGCGAGGACGAATTCGCCCGCCTGGGGGCCGCGTTCAACGAGATGGCGGACGCCCTCCAGGGGCATATCGAGGAGTTGGAGGAGCTGAGCCGCGTCCAACAGCGGTTTGTCGCCGATGTCTCCCACGAGCTGCGAACCCCGCTGGCCACCATCCGTCTGGCCGGAGAGGTGATCCACGCGGCCCGCGGCGATTTCCCGGCGGCGGTGGCTCGTTCGGCCGAACTGCTGGTCACACAGATCGAGAGGTTCGACGCCCTGCTGGCCGATCTCCTGGAAATCAGCCGGTTCGATGCCCGCGCGGCGGCCCTCGATGTCGAGCCCAGCGATCTGGTGGCGGTGGTCAGCCGGGTGGCGGGGGAGTTGATGCCGCTCGCCGAGTCTCGCCACACCCGCCTGGCTCTCCACGTCCCCGATACCCAGGTTCGGGCCACGCTGGACACCCGGCGCATTGAGCGGATCGTGCGCAACCTGGTGGGCAATGCCATCGAACACGCCGAGGGGGAAGGGGTGGATATCTACGTGGCGGGCAGCGAGGCGTCCGTGGCACTTGTGGTCCGCGACCATGGCGCCGGGATGCAGCCCGATCAGGTGGCGAGAGTGTTCGACAGGTTCTGGCGCGGCGATCCCGCCCGTGCCCGGACCACTGGAGGCACGGGTCTGGGTCTGGCGATCGCCCAGGAGGATGCCCGCCTCCACGGCGGCATGGTCGACGCATGGGGCGCACCGGGCCGGGGGGCCAGCTTCCGGCTGGTCTTGCCGCGCAAACCCGGCACCCCCCGCAACGATGAGCCGTTGCCGTTGGTGCCGCCCGAGGCAGGAAAGGATGCGGACGATGACGTTCCCCCCTCACCCTGACGGTCCGGCGCGTGCCCGCGCCGGACGCCTCGCCGTGATCGCCGTCGTCGTGGCTGTCGTCGCGGCCGGATGCTCGGCACTGCCGACCACGGGCGCTGTCCGTCAGGGCATCACGGCGACGCCCACCGATGTCGGCTATCCGCAGTTCGTCCCCCAAGATCCGGCCGTCGGGGCCGATCCGCTCGCCATCGTCCAGGGTTTCCTTCTCGCCACCCAGGCGGGGACGAGCGAGGGCTTCGCCGCGGCACGGCGCTACCTCACCGCGGCGGCGGCCGTGGCATGGGAACCCCTCGGAACGGTCAACATCTACTCCGACGCCCGCCCACCGGACCCGGTTGCCCCCCTGGAAGGCGAGTCAGGCGGCGACGCGGTCCAGGTCCACGTCCCGTTCGATCAGGTCGGCGCCGTGGACAGAGCCGGACGCTATGCGCCCAGCCCAGCGACGGCGACCTCGCAGAGCTTCACCGTGACCAAGGACGCCGAGGGCATGTGGCGCATCTCCGTGGCACCGACGGGAATCCTGTTGTCGCTCGGAGAGTTCGTCACCCAGTTCCGAGCCACCGCCGTCTATTTTGTCGACACCGCGGGCCACACCCTCCTGCCGGATGTGCGCTGGTTCGCCCGCACGTCGGCCGCTGAGGACACCGTGGCGGCCTTCATCGCCGGGCCGCCCGCCTGGATGGACCGCATCGCCCGCCACCTGGTTCCCGCGGGGGTCACCGCCGAGGTGACGCCTGGGACGCCGGGCACGTCGAGCGCCGAGGTGATGGGCGTGGCC
>JAISBQ010000321.1 GCA_031266115.1 Bifidobacteriaceae bacterium | reverse complement strand
AAGCGATGTCGTGGTGATCATCCTGGATGTTGGCTTGCCCGATGGCGATGGGTTCGAGGTGCTGGCCGCGATCCGTGCCCGCCGGATCACCGTGCCCGTGATCATTCTCACCGCGCGATCCTCCGTCGCTGACCGGGTGGCGGGGTTGGAGGGCCGCGCCGACGATTACATGCCCAAGCCGTTCCACGTCGACGAGCTTCTCGCACGCGTGCGCCTGCGCCTGCGCGATCCGGGTGGCAGGGGTGAGGTGACGGTGCTGCGCGCGGGATCCTTGGCCCTGGATCTGCGCACGCGCCGGGCCGATGTCGCCGGTAGGCGGGTGGACCTGTCTGCCAGGGAGTTTTCGCTCGCCGAGACATTCCTGCGCCACCAGAGCCAAGTGCTCAGCCGGGAGCAGTTGCTCGCCGGGGTCTGGGGCTATGACCGCGATCCAGGCTCCAACGTGGTCGATGTCTACGTCCGCTACCTGCGCCACAAGCTCGGCCCAGACCGCATCGAAACGGTCCGTGGCATGGGCTACCGTCTCCGGGACACCGACACCTGAAAGTCGCGCTCCATGTCGGGGAATCTGCGCATCATTGAGTCGCCGAGACACAGTGAACCCGCGACGCTCCTCCTGCGTGCCTGAGCGCGTCGAGACATCCGGAGAATCGAGATGGCGGTTTGACACGCTTCGTGTGGGCGTCACCGAATCCAGATGGTGGTTGAGCAGACTTCGCGACCGGTTTCAGTTCCATATCAGGGCTCGAAGGGTGCAGTTCCACCATGTCGATTCGGTGACCCTGGTCTGACGCGTGCTATTCCACCATGTCGATGGTGGGCGGCAGGTGCGGTGGCTGCCAGAACCGGTCGGGTGGAGGCCGAGGCCGAGTCGCTATGGACCCGAGACCCGGAGGGCCGGCATGCCGAGGGGAATGCCGGTACCAGCGTCGGGCGCGTCCGCCTGGCGCTTGGCCCACGCGTCGCCCGATGGCGTCCGACGGATCTCGAACAGCTCCCCGTGTGCCGGGGAATCGGCGATCAGGTGATGCGGGGCGCTGGCCGTGACCCTCACGCGGACGATGTCGCCGGGCCGGGGCATCCCACCGCTCACCTGCCGGCCGTCATCGTCGGTGGGCAGCCCTATGTGGACGAGGCGACCGTCGGCCGCACGCCCGGACACGCGACTGGTCGCGGTGTCCTTGCGACCAGGGGCACCAGAGACGATCACCTCGACCGTCCGGCCGACCTGGGCGCGATTCTCGTCCTGGCTGATCGACTCTTGAAGGGCCACCAACCGGCGGTATCGCTCGCCCATGACCTCGGGCGGAACCTGGTCTGGCATGTCCGCGGCGGGGGTGCCGGGGCGCGGGGAGTATTGGAAGGTGAAGGCGGAAATGAAGCGCGCCTCGCGCACGGTGTCGAGAGTGGCCTCGAAGTCCTCCTCGGTCTCCCCGGGGAAGCCGACTATCACGTCGGTCGAGATGGCCGCTTCGGGGATGGCCTCCCGGACCCGGCGCAGGATGCCCAGGAATCGCTCGCGGCGGTACGAGCGGCGCATCGCCCTGAGCACCCGGTCGGAACCGGATTGGAGCGGCATGTGGAGCCCCGGCATGACGGTGGGAACCTCGGCCATGGCGGCGATGACATCGTCGGTGAAGGCCGCTGGGTGAGGTGAGGTGAACCGCAGGCGCTCCAGACCCGGCACGGCGCCAGCGGCGCGCAACAGGGAGGCGAACGCCCCCCGTTCGCCGAATTCGGCGCCGTAGGTGTTGACGTTCTGCCCGAGAAGCGTCACTTCGATGGCGCCATCGGCGACCAGGGCCTCGATCTCGGCGATGATCTCACCCGGACGCCGGTCGCGTTCTCGGCCGCGCAACGACGGCACAATACAGAACGTGCACGTGTTGTTGCATCCCACCGAGATGGACACCCAGGCGGCGTAGACCGATTCCCGCCGGGAGGGAAGGGTCGAGGGGAACACGGTCAACGCCTCGGCGATTTCGATCTGCGCCTCGTGGTTGTGGGCCGCGCGGGCCAACAGGGCCGGCAGCGAGGCGATGGTGTGCGTCCCGAACACCACATCCACCCACGGCGCGCGCTGAAGGATGACCTCGCGGTCTTTCTGGGCGAGGCATCCACCGACCGCGATCTGCATCCCCGGATGGTTGGCCTTGATCTGCGCTAGTTGCCCGAGGTTCCCGTACAGCCTGGTCGCGGCGTTCTCCCGCACGGCGCACGTGTTGATGACGACGACATCGGCCTCGGGCAGGGAGGTCAACTCACTCGTGGGGCCGATCGCCCGTCCGCCGCGTGCGGGGGTGAATCCGGCCGCTTCGAGGAGCCCAGCAATCCTCTCCGAATCGTGGGCGTTCATCTGGCACCCGAGCGTGCGCACGGCGTAGGTGCGCTCCGTGCGCACGATGGCGGTCCCTAACATCGCGGACAAGGCTACGTCTGCCGGGCGGCTGCCAGCCACTCGCCGCGCCCCGGATGCGACTCGCGGCGGACAATGGTCTGCGCCTCGGTCGGGATGGCCCACACTGGACAAGGTGCCGCGCCCGTGCCCGTCGGAGGTGCGCGGGCGGCTCCAGCGAGGAGAATCCCATGGGCGAATCGCCGCTGCAGGTGTGTGTGGTGGGCAACGAGCTTGTCGCGGGGGTGGGTGATCCCCGTGGCCAAGGGTGGGTGGGGCGTGTCGCGTCCCAAACCCCTTCCAATCCGCCCATTCAGGTCATCCAGTTGGCTGTGCCGATGGAGACCACCCACGCGATGGCCGAGCGTTGGTCATCGGAGGTGGGCCGGCGCATCGTCCCGGGCTACCGCCATCGTCTGGTGGTCGCGCCCGGCACGGCCGATCTGACGGCGGAGGTCTCGACGGCCCGTTCGCGTCTCAACCTGGCCGAGGTGCTGGACGGGGCCGCACGGCGCAAACTCACCGTCATGGTGGTCGGCCCGCCCCCTGCTCGCGGCCCGGTGAACGACAGGATCTCGACGCTCTCCCGGGCGTTCCGGGATGTCACCGAGCGGCGCGGCGTGCCCTATGTCGACACATTCACCCCATTGGTATCCCACGACCAGTGGATCGCCGATCTCGCCACTGGCGATGGCCGGCACCCCGGCCAAGCCGGGTATGGCCTCATCGCCTGGCTGGTTCTGCATTCGGGCTGGTACGGCTGGGTGGGTGTGGCCGAACCACCGGCGAGCTGAGTGCCGGGTTGATGAATCGGCCGCCATGCCAGGCGATCGGCGGCGTGCGCGAGCGAGAACGGGTGTCCCCCGGCGGCGTATCCATCTGATCCGGTTGTTGACGGGAAGACCGAGGTTCTTACTGGTGCGGGGAGGTTCTCCACGCCAGGCAAGGTGTGGGAGGATGGTCGGCGGTCCGGGCCGGGTGATCGGCCTCGCAAGACTGGCTGGCGGTGGCTGGCCACTAATCGTCAGGAGTCCTGAGATGTCCCGTCGTGCCCGCAAGCGCCGTACCCGCAAGGGCAATGCCGCCAACCACGGCAAGCGCCCCAACGCCTGAGAGCAGGGGTGTCACGAGGCGGGCGTCGTCACCTCTTCGCGCAGTTCGGCGATCTTGGCAGCCACCCGCTTGCGCAGTTCGTTGGGGGCCCGCTCGATGCACGAGCGTCGCAGCAGCCGGCGCAGATCCTGGGCGGTAATCATCTCGTAGTGGCATTCGGAACACTTCTCGAGGTGTGTCCTCATCCGCTCAAGTTCGTCCAGCGTCATCTCGTTGTCGATGTACCGGTAGAGGTGGCTCATCGCCTCCCTGCAGTCCACCGGTCCCTCGGGCATCGCCTCGGGGGTGGGCGCGATGGTGTTCATACGTTCACACCCCGGGAGCGAGCGTAATCGGCCAGCAGGTCGCGCAGTTGGGCGCGGCCGCGATGCAGGCGCGACATGACGGTTCCGATCGGCGTACCCATGATCTCTGCGATCTCCTTGTATGAGAAACCCTCGATGTCTGAATAGAACACGGCCATCCGGAAGTCCTCGGGCAAGGCCGCAAGAGCGTCCTTGACATCGGAATCCGGGAGGTGCTCAAGCGCCTCAATCTCGGCGGATTTGAGCCCGCCGTGATGGGCCGCGGACCGGGCGATCTGCCAGTCCTCAATCTCGTCCGTACCCTGCTGGATCGGTTCGCGCTGGCGCTTGCGGTAGACGTTGATGAACGTGTTGGTGAGGATCCGGTACAGCCAGGCCTTGAGATTGGTGCCCGGCTTGTATTGCGCGAAGGCTGTGAATGCCTTGACGTAGGCCTCCTGAACCAGGTCCTCGGCATCGGCCGGATTGCGGGTCATCCGTAGTGCCGCGGAGTACAACTGGTCGATGAACCGCAGGGCCTCCGCCTCGAAACGGGCGGCTCGCTCAAGCGAGGATTCGTGGTGTCGCGGATCAGGGGGCTCGTCATGCGACGAGGCGTCGGGGTCATCGCCCGGCCGGTCCATGAGCGGGCCGGCGCCACCGCGGGGTCTGAGGTTGGACATCTCTCCGATCCTAGCGCGGCACGCAGATGGGCGGTCCAGGCCCATTGGGCCCATGCTCGCGCCTCCGCGCCCACGCCGATACATCGCGCGCGCGAGTTCGCCAAATGGCGCGCGGCGTAGTAAGCAAGGGGGCATGAGACTTGTTCGGGGCATCGCACGCAGACTTGTGGCCGGGCTGTTCATCGCCGAGGGTATCGATGTGCTCCGCCATCCCGAACCCCACGTCGATGCGGTGGCTCCCATTGTGGACCGCATGAATGGGGTGACGCTCGCGGGGATGGGGCCGGCCGCCATCGTCCGCGGAACCGGCGGTGGCCTCGTGGCGTCAGGGCTGCTCATTGCCCTCGGGATCGCGCCGCGCCTCGGTGGGGCGGCTGCCGCCGCGGTCCTCGCGCCGGCCACCGCCGTGGGATACCAGTTCTGGACCAAGGACGATCCGAGTGCCCGGCGCCATACGCGCGCGGACTTGCTCAAGAGCGCCGCCTTGACCGGTGCGGCCCTGCTCATCGCCGCCGACACGTCCACCCGCGACGCCCGGCGCCTTGCCGCTGCCCGCCGCCAGGGCACCCGCCAGGGCTGAGGGACCTCAGTGAGGCTCGATCCGTGGCCCGCGCCGTGCGCGAGGACCCGGATCGACGCCACCGTGCACCTGCCCGGTTCGAAGTCCCTCACCGCTCGCTACCTGGTGCTCGCGGCGCTCGCCGATTCTCCGTCTGTGCTGACGGGCGCTCTGGTCTCCCGCGACACGGCGCTGATGATTGAGGCGCTGCGCCAGCTGGGTGTCGTCATCGACGCGTCCGCCGATGACGGATCGACCCTCCGGGTGACGCCTGCGCGGATCGCGGGTCCGGCACTGGTAGAGGTGGGATTGGCCGGGACCGTCATGCGGTTTGTGCCGCCCCTCGCCGCGCTCGCGCGAGACCCGGTGGTCTTCGACGGGGACCCGGCCGCGCGGCGCAGGCCGATGGCGCCCCTGATCGACGCGCTGCGGGCGCTGGGCGTGACGGTCGAGGACGAGGGTCGGGGCTACCTGCCGTTCACGGTGGTGGGCACCGGCGGGGTGAGCGAACGCGACGTGGTTGTCGATGCCTCGGCGTCATCTC
>JAISBQ010000270.1 GCA_031266115.1 Bifidobacteriaceae bacterium | reverse complement strand
TTCGGTTGCCTACGCCCCAGACGAGATCATCCTCACCCTGTCAATTGCCGGTATCGCGGCGGCCAGGTACTCGCCGTGGATCGGCGCGGGCATGGCGCTCGTCATCGTCGCTGTGGTGGCGTCCTACCGTCAGACCGTCCGAGAGTACCCATCCGGCGGGGGCGACTACGAGGTCGCCTCCACCAACCTTGGTGCGCGCGCCGGGGTGGTGGTCGCCGCGTCCGCCTTCGCGGATTATGCACTGACCGTCGCCGTGTCGCTGTCCTGCGCGGCCCAGTACGTCGCGGCCGTGGCCGGTTGGGTCCGAGGACACCAGACTCTGGCGGCGCTGATCGCCGTCGGCGTGCTCGCCGTAGTCGCCGTCCGCTGGCAGGGCCATGGGCGGATCAGGGCCGTGATCGTCTACGCGTTCATGGCTGTGGTTGGTGCGACTGTGCTGATAGGGCTGGCGCAAGGCGCCTTCGGATGCCTCGGCCTCGCGCCATCGGCCGCCTTCCAGGTGGTCCCCGAAGCCGATGCCGGACTCGTCGGCCTCGGTGGGGCGTTCTTGGTGATGCGGGCGTTCTCCGCGGGATCGGTGGCGCTGACCGGGGTGGAGACCATCGCTTCCTCGGTCCCGGCGTTTCGCCCGCCACGCGGCCGTAACGCCGCGGCCACCCTCACTGTGATGGCCGTGGCATCGATCACCCTGATGCTGTCGGTCCTCCTCCTCGCCCAGCTCACCGACGTGCGTTACGTGGCCGATCCGGCCACCAGCCTGCGAGTGGGCGACAATCCCATCGCCGCCGGTTTCGCCCAAGCGCCCGTCATCGCCCAAATCGCCCAAACAGTGCTGCACTCGCCGTGGGCGTACACCCCGGTCATCCTGCTCACCAGCCTCATGCTCGTGACCGCCGGCACCACGTCTTTCGGGGCCGTCCCAGCCCTCGCGGCACGCCTCGCCCAGGACGGCTACCTCCCCAAGCAGCTCTACCGACGGGGCGATCGGCGTGTGGCAGCCCATTCGGTTGTCGCCCTCGCCGTCGCTGCCGGCGTCTTGGTCTGGGTGTTCGACGCGAACGTCACCCGACTCATCCAGCTCTACATCGTGGGCGTCTTCGGGTCGATGACCGTCTCCCACATGGGAATGATCCGACATTGGAACGCCGCGCTACGCCTGGCACGCACCCAGGCCGCCCGGCGGCGCGTGGCCTTCGCTCGCGCGATCACTCTGATCGGGGTGTCCCTGACCGCCATCGGACTCATCGTGGTCCTGCTCACCAAGTTCGGCTACGGCGCGTGGGTGACAGTGCTCCTTGTGGCCGTCGGGTACGTGGCGATGACCGCTGTGCGCCGCCACTACGACGACGTGGCGAGCGAAATGGCCGTCGCCGATGCCGCGGAACGCACCTTGCCGCCGCGAGTCCACGGGATGGTTCTGGTTTCCCAACTCCACCGCGCGGCGCTGCGCGCCATCGCCTACGCCCGCGCCACCCGGCCTTCCACTTTGGAGGTGGTGAGCGTCCGGATCAGCCAGGAGGAAACCGACGAGTTGCGGGCCACGTGGGAGGCGGACGCGATCCCCGTTCCCCTGACGGTGCTCGATTCGCCTAGCCGGGATGTCACCCGCCCTCTCGTCGCCTACGTCAAGGCGGTTCGACGCTCATCCCCGCGGGAATTGGTGGTGGTGTTCATCCCTGAGTACATCGTGTCCCATTGGTGGCAACGTGCGGCACACAATCGCTCAGCGGCACGCCTGACGCGGGCGCTGCGCCGCATGCCCGGCGTGGTGATCGCCTCGGTGCCGTGGCAGCTGGGTCACGCTCCCGAGGACCAGCGGGACCGGGATCGGGGCGCCGCGACGTGAGCGACGATCTTGTCAAGTTGCGCCCGACCGGCCTCGCCCATGGCGGATGGTGCGTGGCCCGCTACGAGGGACGCGTCGTGTTTGTGCGGCACACCCTGCCCGGCGAGACCGTGCTCGCCCGCGTGACCGAACGCCGCTCGCGCCTGTGGCGGGCCGAGGCCGTACGCATCCTGGAACCGTCGCCGGACAGGGTTCCCCACGTGTGGCCGCCGGCCGGACCCGGGGGAGTGGGCGGCGCCGACCTCGGCCATGTTGCCCTGGCCGCCAGCCGCCGGTGGAAAGCGGCCGTGGTTCAGGACACGTTGCGGCGTATCGGTCACCTCGACCGCGAGGTGACGGTTCGCGCGCTGCCCGGCGAGGACGAACGTGACGGTCTCGCGTGGCGCACCCGCGTCACCCTGGCCGTCGACGATGGCGGCTATCCAGGCATGCACCCGCCGCGAAGCGGCCGTGTGATTCGGTTATCGGGCATGCCGCTCGCCGTCCCCGAGATCGACGGCCACGAGGTGTTCGGCTCCCGACATGCGGGGGCGAGCCGCCTGATGGTGGCCGCAGGCAGCGATGGGACTACCGCCGTGCTCACGGATGGGCGCGGCCCCGATGCCACGCGCGCCCTGGTCCACCACGTCACTGTCCCTGTCCCCCACGGACTGCCGCTGGGGGGCTCGGGTCGTCGCCCGGGTACGGGGCACGCGAACCAGAGCGATCACGGCCCGGGCGGGGGCCAGCCCGGCCACCGGGAAGGAAGGCTCGAGATCGATTACCGGACCATGCCGGGCACCTTTTGGCAGGTGCACCGCGAGGCGCCCGGGGCGTTGGCCGGTGCCGTCCTCGCGGCCGGCGCCGACCTCTTGGCCGAAGGCCGGGCAATCATCTGGGATCTGTACTGCGGCGCCGGCCTACTGACCGTGCCACTCGCGTTGACGGCAGGGGAACGGGCCTCAGTGTGGGCGGTCGAAGCCGACCCTCACGCAGGCAGGGCGGCCCGGCGCGCGGGGCGCGACGTACCGACCGCCCACGTGCGAGTGGGCGATGTCGAATCGGTGGCGCCCAGGCTTCCAGCGCCCGATCTCGTGGTCCTCGATCCGCCAAGGCGAGGGGCGGGACGGGACGTGTGCGCCGGCATCGTCCACTCGCGTCCTCGGGCGGTGGTGTACGTCGCGTGCGATCCAGCGGCGCTGGCGCGCGACGCGGCGACACTGCGTGACGGGGGTTACCGGCTGGACGATGTGGTGGGATTGGACATGTTCCCGCGTACTCACCACGTCGAATGCGTGGCCCGCTTCACGCGCGACCAACACCGAGACAAGGAGTGACATGGGTGGAGGAATGGGCGGTGGGCGCCGGAGCGTAGATTCCTTTGGGGCGCGCGGGATGCTGCGGGTGCGGGGGCGCGACCTCCAGATCTACCGGTTGGAGGCTCTCGGCGTGGATCGGTTGCCGTACTGCCTGCGGGTACTCGCCGAGAATCTTGTGCGCCACGAGGACGGCGTGACCATCACCGCCGATCACATCCGCGCGCTGGCCACGTGGAACCCGGATGCCCCTGGCGAGGTGGAGATCCAGTTCGCCCCAGGACGGGTGCTCATGCAGGACTTCACCGGCGTGCCGTGCGTGGTCGATCTCGCCACCATGCGCGAGGCCGTGGCCCGGCTCGGGGGAGACCCGGAGCGAATCAACCCCTTGGTGCCGGCGGAGATGGTGATTGACCACTCCGTGATCGTGGACGCGGCAGGCGCGCCCGGGGCGCTCGCCCACAACATTGACATGGAATACCGACGCAACCGCGAGCGGTACCAGTTCCTGCGCTGGGGCCAAGGCACCTTCGACAACTTCGCGGTGGTTCCACCGGGCACCGGGATCGTGCATCAGGTGAACATTGAGCATCTGGCGCGCGGGGTGATGACCGCGACCGAACCCGGTGGCCCGACCGTGGCCTACCCCGACACCTGCGTGGGAACCGACTCGCACACCACGATGGTCGGCGGCCTTGGGGTCCTCGGTTGGGGGGTGGGCGGCATCGAGGCGGAGGCCGCGATGCTCGGACAGCCGGTCTCAATGCTGGTGCCGCGCGTGGTCGGATTCCGGTTGTCTGGAACGCTGTCGGGCGACGCGACCGCCACGGACATGGTGCTCACCATCGCCGAGGCGCTGCGCGCTCACGGGGTTGTCGGGAAGTTCGTCGAGTTCTATGGGCCGGGAGTGGCGACACTTGGTCTCGCTGACAGGGCCACCATCAGCAACATGAGCCCGGAATTCGGCTCGACGTGCGCCATTTTTCCCATCGACCAAACCACCCTCGACTATTACCGGTTGACCGGACGAGACACGGACCACCTCGCCCTGATCGAGGCCTATGCCAAGGAGCAGAACCTGTGGGCCGAGGCCAGCGCATCGAGCGGCACGGAGCCGATCTATTCGGAGTATCTCGACCTGGACCTCGGCACTGTGGTCCCATCGATCGCCGGTCCCAAGCGGCCTCAGGACCGGATCCCTCTGACGCGCGCACGGGAGACCTTCGCTCGCGACCTGCCGGCGTTCGCGCCCGATGTTGCCGCCGCGGACGAGGCGGAGCTCGAGTCCTTCCCGGCCTCGGACTCTCCGGCCACGGGGGAAGGCGAGGGACGGCATCGTCGATGCGAGGTGATCTTGAGCGACGGGACCGTGGCCCGGCTCGGTCACGGGACTGCCGTCATCGCCGCCATTACCTCATGCACCAACACCTCGAATCCATCGGTCATGATCGCGGCGGGGTTGCTCGCCCGGCGTGCGGTCGAGGTCGGCCTGGCGACCAAGCCCTGGGTCAAGACGTCGCTCGCGCCGGGATCCACCGTGGTTGCCGAGTACTACCGCCGCGCGGGCCTCACCGGTGCCTTGGACCGCCTCGGGTTCCACGTGGTGGGTTACGGATGCACCACATGCATCGGCAACTCCGGCCCGATCGCCCCAGAAATCTCCGCCGCTGTTCACGACGGGGGCATGGTGGCGGCCGCCGTCCTGTCCGGCAACCGGAACTTTGAGGGCCGCATCAATCCCGACGTGGCCATGAACTATCTCGCTTCGCCGCCCCTTGTGGTCGCTTACGCGTTGGCGGGGACGGTGGACTTCGACATGGCCGCTCAGCCGTTGGGTCATGGCGCCGATGGCGCACCCATCTTCCTGCGCGACATCTGGCCGTCTCCGGCCGAGGTGGCGGCGGCCGTGCGTGAGGCGATCACCCCGGACATGTTCGCCGACGCGTACGCCGATGTCTTCACGGGTGACCGGCGATGGCGCGACCTGCCGATACCGGCAGGGGCGACCTTCTCCTGGGATCCGGGTTCGACATATGTCCGCCGGCCCCCGTATTTCGACACGATGGGTCCGGTTCCAGAGCCCGTCCGCGACATTCACGGCGCTCGCGTCCTCGCGCTGCTCGGAGACTCAGTCACTACCGATCACATTTCACCGGCAGGGGCGATCGCCGCGGATTCGCCCGCCGGACGGTACCTGGCCGAGGCTGGCATCGACCGATCTGATTTCAACTCCTATGGATCCAGGCGTGGAAACCACGAAGTCATGGTCCGTGGCACGTTCGCCAACATCCGACTGCGCAACCGGCTGGTGGCCATCGCCGGCGGGTACACCCTCAACCAACTCACCGGCGAGGTCGAGGCGATCTTCGATGCGGCCGCCGCCTATCGCGAGGCTCGCGTCCCGCTCGTGGTGATGGGTGGGCGCGAGTACGGGTCGGGCTCCTCTCGGGACTGGGCAGCCAAGGGGACAAGCCTGCTTGGCGTGCGGGCCGTCCTGGCTCAGAGCTTCGAGCGGATCCACCGGTCTAACCTCGTCGGGATGGGTGTGGCACCCCTCCAATTCCCCGACGGCCTCGGCGCGGACGCCCTGGGACTGGACGGGACTGAGGTGATCGACATCGAGGGGCTGGCGGCGTTCGGTTTCGGCGGACCAGGTGCGGACGTCGGCCCCGAACCCGGTCCCATCCCCC
>JAISBQ010000256.1 GCA_031266115.1 Bifidobacteriaceae bacterium | reverse complement strand
TGAGCCCGCCAATCGGCTGGCGCTGCCACGGCTGGAGGTGTTCCCCTATCGCCTGTATCCGGTGGCGAACCAGATCGCCGATAAGGTAATCGCCACCATCGCCGAATACCGAGGCCAACCGTCCAGCCGCGAGAAAGATCTCGTGGACCTTGTGGTACTGGCACTAACCCAGACCGTCTCAGCGGTCGAAGTGAGGGACGCCATCATTACCGAATGCCGATTGCGGCGCCTGCCTGTGCCCACTGGGTTCGCAGTGCCAACTACCTGGGGTGCCAGCTACACCAAACTCGCAGCGGGGACCGCGCCCGCTGCCGAGTACCGGAGTGTCGAGGCCGCGATGGGGCTCATGCGACGCTTCCTCGACCCAGTGCTCGCTGGTACCGCACGCCGAGTATGGGACCCTGGCACACTGGAATGGATCGAATAATGAACCCAGTGGCAGCCGTGCGGTCTGGTGTCCATTTACTGTCCACTTTCAGCCGGATCCCGTGCTATTCGGTGGCATCAAGAGGAACCTGATCTGCGGCATCGTCCCTTGCCAGCGGTATTTTCTGAAACACAGCGGAATCCACCGGAAACCCTCAGGCCACTTGAAGAGGTCGTGGGTTCAAGTCCTCCCCGCCTGCCGCCACCTCGACGGGTAAGGATGAGTGGAAGATGACCCTTGGCGAGGATCGTGCCAGCCGTTGGTTTCCCGGCACGCGACACACCGGCCAGCGCGATTCTCACGAGAACCCCATCTGGCGGTATGCGACCCTGCGCCTGCTGTACTGGGCGTTCAGGACAGGCACGTTGGCATCCACATAGTCGTGGACGATTACCTCGGTCTTGCCCTCGTGGCGCCGTAGCGCGCGTCCGACAGCCTGTTTGAGTAGACCGGGGTACGAGATCGGGCCGACGAGGAACACCGTGTCGATGATCGGTGCGTCGAAGCCCTCGCCGCCGTACGGGACCGTAGTCATCAGTAGCAGCGGGTCTGCCGGGTTCGCGTCGGCCAGTTTGGCGCGGATCGCCGCCAACGCTTTGCTACCGGTGCCGCCGCGCATGATCATCGGATCGGCGTCAGAGAGCAACTCGGCCAGAGTGGTCAGATGGGCACGGCGGCGGGACAGCACCAGGCACTTGCGGCCCTGGGTGAGCGCGGTCTGGATGTCTGTGACGATCTGGCGGTTGCGTTCAGCGTCGTCTGCGAGGGCACCACCCAACTGACTGATCGTACCGGGCTGAGACAGGTCGAGGCCCTCCTCGGTTCTGTGCCTTGGGTGCGCTCGTCGTCACCAATCAGGTTGCTGTCAGCTTGGGAGATCAGGTCGGCGGCCTGGTGGCGCAGCCCGCGCGGCAGGATGAGATCGCCATTTGCTGCTACATCGAAACCTTGGATAAAGCGCGGAATATTCCACGTCGAGCGACGTGCCCGTTGAGCTTCGTAGAACGCCGGGTTGTGAATCGTCGCCGAGTGCCGCAATGCCGCGGACAACTCTGGCGTCAAGTCCTCGTCCCGGATCGTCAAGCGCGATCCAAGCGCCGTCCGTACCTGTGCAGGGGGCTTGGGATGGATGGCGGTCACAGGCGACTGCTCGAAACGATTCACCTCCGGACCGACGACCACCTTGGACGTTTTCCGGACGATGGCGGCAACCTGGCCAGGCGTAATCCGATCCAGACGCGACAAGTACTCCCACTGGTCAGCTAACGGCTCCCATGTGATCATGTCGATGAACAGTGTTGTCCCGCGCTCCGTGCGCCGTTTGCCGTTTAGCGGAGCGGCAATCAGATTCCCAACCCCGGACGAACCGGTCGGCACCGTGTCCTGATTTGGGAACAGACGGTCATAGCTCGCCAGCGGCATTGATCCGCGCAACCCCATCGCCAGATGGACGCACGCGGTGCCCATCGCCCGCGCCTGGCTCGCTGAAACCGGAGAAGTGAAGAACGTCCACGCATGCGCGCCCCTGCCTGACTGGGAGATCTCTAATCCGCATGGGACGCCAAGCGAAGCGGCGGCTTTGACGTACGCATGGGCGTCGAGCATGGCCTGTGGCCCGTCGAAATCGGCAGCCAACCACCAACAGGTCGCGTCAGGCAGCAGCGGGTACAAGCCGACGAACACGTCGCCGTCGCGGTGCAGGTGCTCAGCCAGGACCTCCATCGTCAAAGGCAGCGGCTGGCGGTCCCACACCGACCCTCTGCGCCACGGATCACGAACGACCGGTGACCATCCCTTCGTGCTCTTCCGAGAGTTCTCCCAAAACCTGGCATAGACATCCCGCCGCGCCGCGAACAATCGCGCGTAGAGACCCAGCTTCGCGTTCAACGGCGAAGCATTCGTCACCAGTCCCGGATCGGACGGAGCGAGTGTGGGCTGCTCCGGCGGCGGCTCCACACCATCGGTCACCTTGAGCAGGTTCCGCAAACGCTGATTCTCGCGCGTCACCGCCGCCAGGCGGCGCTCAAGATCCACCACGCGGCTTGGCGGACTGGACCGGTCGGAGTCTCCCACGGTCAGACCTGCTCAATCTCTTCCAGCCAAGCGTTGACTTGCACTTGGGTAGGGAGCGGAGTCTCTTCCTTGGGTTTCAGTCTTGACATTGCCTGAACTAGAGTCCCCGGGACTTCCGCGTCCATGGTCTTAGTCTTCCAGTTTCTGAGTGCCAAGGCGGTTTCGTGGCTCAAGCAGGCTTCGGGAGCGCCAGGCCGCGAGTGCGGCGACACGGCCGGTGGCCGCGATGTCGTGAGTCCTCCATCGCTTTGACGTCGGCTACGGTGCGTGCATGGATGTGGGTGAGGTGCGGTCGCGGTCGTTGGAGTGGTATTTCGGGCAGGGTTTGCCGGTGGAGGGCCGGTATGACATGCCGTTGATCTCGGCACAGCAGGTGGATCTGGAGGCGTTGGCGTTGGTGAGGTTCACGTCGATCGACGATGACGATGCCGCGGCGGGTGCGTTGACTGTTCACTTTTTTGAGGATGATGAGCGGTTTGATCAGGTGTGGAACCGGCCTGAGGCACAGGTGGACCGGTTGCGGGCCTATAAGCAGGTGTTGAGTCCGGACTTTTCGTTGTTCACGGATCGGCCGGTGGTGGAGCAGATTGTGAATACGTATCGGAATCGGTGGTGTGGGGCGTTGTGGCAGCGTGAGGGGTTGACAGTGATCCCGACGGTGTCGTGGTCCGATGGAGCGAGCTTTGACTTCTGTTTCGATGGCCTGGAGGAGGGGTCGGTGGTCGCGGTCTCGACGGTGGGGGTCCGTGACCTGCCGGCGGGGTTCATGCGGGGGTATCGCGAGATGATCCGTTTGGTTCACCCCGAAGCGGTGGTGTGTTACGGGACACCATTCGAAGGGATGGCTGGGATGGTGCCGGTGGTGGAGGTCCCGTACGTGCGTGACGCGAAGGTGGCTGTTCGTCTGCCGGGTGGAACCGGTGGGCGGTAGGTCTGAGAGTTCGGCGGGCGGGTTCCACCCTGGGCCAGTGTTCGAGTGGGACCCGGACAAGAGCGCATCGAACAAGGCGAAGCACGGCATCGACTTTGAACAAGCGAAGGCACTGTGGGATGACCCGGACGGCGCGCTTCGGCGGTTGGAGTACAAGGCAGAGCCGCGATGGGCGTTGACCGCGATGATGGGTGGCAGACTGTGGTTCGCGGTGTGGGCACCTCGGGGTGCCACGATCAGGATCATCTCTGTCAGACGGGCTACAAGAAGGGAGGTGCGCCGGTATGGTGCGCAAGCGCAGTAGTCTGCCGGAACTCACCGCCGAAGAGTTCGACCGGCTGTTCGACGAAGATCCCGACGCGTTCGATGAGTACGTCGATTGGTCGAGTGGGTACCGAGCCGCAGATCCGCCGCAGTGGGTCAGTGTGAAGTTGCCGGATACGGTGGTTGTGTCGTTGGACGAGCAGGTGGATCGACTTGACACGAACCGGAGCAAGCTGGTTGAGGCGCTGGTGCGCCAGTGGCTCGCCTCCGTACCCGGCGCGACCGAACCGTTCATCGGGACTGACCTCCCCAGCGTGTGATGAGTTGCTTCCATGTGGCGGCAACGGGCACAGGTATGAGGTGTCCGGATGCCGGAGTGAAGGAAGGAGCCCGAGGATTCGGCTGGATGTGGATGGTGCGCAGACGCAGTTCCTTGCCGTCGATTAGTGCCGAGGAACCGAACCGGTTGTTCGAGGACGACCAAGACGAGTTCGATAAGTACGTCATTCACTCCACTGTCGGTCGGGGCGAGGACCCCCCGCAGTGGACCAGTGTGAAGTTGCCGGACACTGTGGTGGCATCGCCGGAGGAACAGGCTGACCGGCTCGACGCGAACCAGAGCAAACTGATCGAGGCGCTATTGCGTAGGTGGCTTGCCACCGTGCCCGGTGCGACTGAACCGTTCATCGGCGCCGGTCTGCCAAGCATCTGACCCGTTGGATAACGCGGCCTAGACCGTCGTGGAGAATCGTCACGACGCCGAGGACCTGTTCTGAGAGGGGCGCCACGTGCTGCAGATTGACATTGATGCGGACCTGAACTGGGTCGATGACGAGGACCGGAACATCGCCAAGGTCACCCAGGCCGGGTCGCGGTACCACGTTGGGGATGTCGCGGTTGCTGGGCGACCGAATACCCCGACTGGCGGCGCCCGAAGACTCCGGGGACGTTGCCCTCCTCATCATGGCTTCCCAACCCGAGACTGTGAGCGACGTTGTGGCTGGGCAGTCACCCGGGCGCCCAGAGATTGCATCGGTGATGTCCGATGCCGACCCTGCCTGCCGGCCGCCGGCCGCCATGATCGCGGGGGTCCTGATGTGCGTGAAAGGCGAGCGCGTGACTCGGCAGGGCCACCCGAAGACCTGCGCGGGGTGATGCGCCGTGGCGGTGCTGGGGCGCGCCACCAGTCGGCTATCCGGGCTTACCGGCGCCCGCCGATCTCTTTGTGCCAATACTCGGCGTCGGCGCTGCCAACGCGGATGATCGCATCTGGCGCGGCCCACATCTGGATCAGGTAGAAGTCGACGGTCACGTCCGCGAACTCGCCATCGTGCCTATTGTCGCGGCCTCTCGCGCACACTCTGACGCGGCATGTCCCGACCGGGAGTGGCCCGAGTGGCCCGGAAGTGTCACCCGCCCGACTCTCCCACCGGAGTTCGGCCCCAGCCGGAACTGAGATCGGTACCTCGACGATGTCTTCCCATTCGTCTTCCAGCGGCGGTTCCCCGCCGCGCGGTTCGATGCGGACGTACGAACCGCCAGAACGGCGGCCGAAGTGAACGTACACCCCGTCAGGGTCGCCTGCTCCGACCAGACTGTTGACTTGTTCGGCGAAGAATCTGTCGAAGTCGCCGTCGAATCCCATCGCGTCGCACCACAAGAGGTCGAACTGGCCGTAGTCGGTCTCCACAACACCGTCGAAAAGCGTCCCAGCCACGCCTCAGGATTCTGTCTAGTGGTGAAGGTACGTCACAATCGCCCCTGGCGTGGGCATACCCATGGTGCGGCCACAGCCTGCTCGCAGTGGTGGGCATGGGTGGTGTGACATGGCGCTGGCGACCGCGAAACCGCTGGTCGCTGCCGCAGAACGCTTTCCCTGAGGGTACCTGGATGCCGCCGCGACCCGTGGTCGATCTGTGAGTGAAGACGCTTGCTGTAGCGGTGCTTCGGACGCCGGTCCAGGCCAGGCCGCCACGTTCACCTCGGTTGGCTGGGCAGTCTTATCCAGTAGCCGCCCGTAAACCCGGCCCACACTACAAGACCTCAGCGCCGTGATACGGCGCGAGGTTGCGGGGTGCTGGTGACACCGACCAGGTTGCCATCACGGAACCGGCAGCGCACGGAACCAGGAGCGCAACTCGGCTCGTTCATCGGGCGCGAGCGCCGCGGCGGTGATGCCGCGCACCGCGCATTCCAATCCGGTCAGGAGTTGGAGGCACGCGCCGGGATCGAGTTCTCCCCGTATCCGGGAGAACGCTTCGCGGGCGCCGAGTTCGCGGAGCGTTTCGGCGTCGCCGATGCCGACAGCGCCCAGCTGTTTCGCGGTGACTGGGCCGATCTCGGGAAGGTCGGTGAGGCTACTCATCCGTGGGTTCCAGCGCGGCGCAGACGGCGGCGAAGCCATCCAAGACTCGCAGGCCAACGGCCTGCATTCCGACCAGTGTGGCGGACTTGATCTCGGCGTCGGTGGCACCGGCTTGCTTCGCCAGGTACACGTGGAAGTCCAGGCCGCCGGTCATCCCCGCGGAAGACAACACCGCTATGTACGCCAGGTGGTTGGTCTTTGGGTCCAGCGCGGATTCTGCGGCCTTGGTTTGGACGAATGCCATGTGCGCCTCGGCGGTCTTGGGGAACTGCCTAGTGAATAGTGCAAAGCCGTTGCTCACCTTCATTTCTTCTCCTTTGTCTGGATGGTGGAGGGGCCGTCGGCCCACGGTTGCAGACCGAATAGTTCGATGGCCAAGGTGAACCCCCGCGCCAGCGCTGCCAAGTCTTTGGGCGGGGCCTCCGTAGTGCGGAGGCGCACCGGGCCGATCAGCGGGATCTCGCTCAGCACGGTGCGCCCATCTTGGGTAATGGCCACGCGGCGGCGCCTGCCATCGGAGCCATCTTGCGTGACCTCGACCAAGCCCCGCTCCTCCAGGCGGGCGAGCGCTTGTCCCAGCGTTGCCGGGTGCATGGTCAGCCGCTCGCGCAGGTCCGCCATGGCCCAGCCGTCGCGTTCGGCCACGATCCGGCAGATCGCCACTTGTTCGCCCGTCATCCTGCACGCCTTGCGTAGGTGCTGCCCGGCGGCGGCGAAGGCCCGGTCCAACCGGTACCAAGCGCGAATGGCCTGGATGGCCTCCGGAGTTGGGTAGGCCACATACTTAATATGTACCACATATTATCGCGGTCGCAACCAAGCCTCTTTCGGTATCCCGCTCGGATCACCCCGAGCCCGATGCCGTCTGGCCGCACCTCACGCAGGCAAGGCGGACATCGCCACATCCCACTTGCGACGGCTAGTACCTAGCGTTACCATGCACTAGTACCTAGCGTAACGGGGTATCGGGCCTCGGGAGCGGCAAGGCGTGGCACGGGGGACAAGACGGGCCCATGGAAGACCTGACTGAGTTGCTGAAAGGCGTGCTCGAGGGGTGCGTGCTGACCATCCTGGCGCGCGGTGAGTCCTACGGCTACCAGATCGTTCGGTCGCTCAACGGGGCTGGCTTCGAATCCGTCTCCGAGGGGACCGTCTACCCGATCTTGGTCCGGTTGGAGACAAAAGGCCTGGTCACCACCTCGCGGGTCCCCTCTACTACCGGCCCTCCGCGCAAGGTGTACACGCTCAACGAGGCCGGCCGGACGGCATCGGACAGCTTTTGGCAGCGCTGGGACTACGTCTCGGCGCGGCTGGCTGAACTGAGGGAGGAAGACAGTGTGTGAACCGGAACCATGCAAGGAACCAAGCAAGGAACCCATGCTGCGGCGCTGGCGGCGCGAGAAGCGCGAATGGCGCGAGTACAGGGCGCGCCTCAGGGCGCTGCCACCCGAATACGGCACGGTGATGAAGCTGATCGAGAAGTACACCTGGAACTTCGCCGCCGATTCACAGATCATGCCGGTGCTGTACGGCATCCTCGGTCTGTTCGAGGAGGGCGCCGCGTCTGGCCGCCGCGTGCTGGACGTGACCGGCCCGGATGTCGCGGCGTTCGCCTGGTCCGTCCTGGACGAGGTTCGCTCGGCGACGTGGCTGGGCCAGAAGGGTGCGCAGCTCAACGCGCAGGTCGCGAAGGCACTCGCCGGACCGGAGGCGCCTGATGGCCGATGACGCGCCCGCCGTCCAGGTGTCCGCCTTGCGCAAGGCGTTTGGCCGCCAGGAGGTTCTGCGGGGCCTGGACTTGGAAGTGCCCACTGGCGAGGTGTTTGCGCTGCTCGGGGCCAACGGCGCCGGTAAGACGACCACTGTGTCAATCCTGACCACGCTCCTCAAGGCGGATGGCGGGACGGCCCGCGTGGCCGGGTTCGACGTTGCCCGCGAGCCTGCCCGTGTCCGTGAAGCGGTCACGGTCACCGGCCAGAACGTCGCGGTCGATGCCGTACTGACCGGCCTGGAGAATCTCACGCTGATCGCCCGGCTGCGGCACGTCCCCGAACCGAAGCGGGTGGCAGCGGGACTAGTGGAACGGTTCGGGCTGGCCGAGGCCGCGGGCCGGCGCGCCGGGACGTACTCGGGCGGGATGAAGCGGCGGCTCGACATCGCGATGAGCCTGATCGGGGACCCGCAAGTGGTGTTCTTGGACGAGCCGACCACCGGCCTCGACCCGGGCGGACGGCGTGAGGTGTGGGCGGCCGTGGACCGTTTGGCGGCTTCCGGCAAGACGATCATTTTGACCACGCAGTACATGGAGGAGGCCGCCCGTCTCGCTAGGACTGTGGCGGTGTTGCACGATGGCGTTGCGGCCGCGGTCGGGAGCCAGGCGGAGATCTTGCAGGCCGCGGGCGGGGCG
>JAISBQ010000244.1 GCA_031266115.1 Bifidobacteriaceae bacterium | reverse complement strand
GTGCGGCGACACGCCGACGAAAAGGGAGATTCTTTCAAGCGGGCGGCGTCTTGGCCCCGCGGCCTGGGCCTACGCTCGGGCGGCCGAGGCCACGTCACAACCCGGTCGGGAAATCAGGTAGCGACTCTCCGTACTCGCGTTACCCACGACTGCGAGTTGGCCGTTGGCGCCGAACCCACCTGGGACACGAATCCCATTTCGCTCATCGGATACAGGCCCCCTCTCGAGACCAAAGCTTGGCTCCGGGTATCTGGGAGAACGGCCCGGGCTCGCGGCGCGATCCGGCCAGGAGCGGGCCGTCGCCTTATCTGGAGCGCGATGCCGTCCGGGGTCAGGAGTGCTCGGTCAAGAATTGTTCCATCGCCGCCTCCATCTTGTCGAGTTCAGCCTGGTGGGATGCGATGTAGCGTTCCTGCGCGGCGATGAGGGCCGTGACGTAACGATCCACATAGTCAGTCTCCTTGCGGCACATGAAATCCACCACGGCCACGTCCCGCTCGGCCTGGGAACCGGACAACGATTGCGCGCTCTCCGGCATCTCGTCACCGTAGTAAACCTGGCCCGGCCGCATCTCGAACACGCTCCCATCCGGCGCGGTCGCGACGGCCAGGTAGTAAGCGGTCGTCGGCGCGGCCGTTTCCGACCCTTGCATCCAACCTAAGAAAGCGTCGCTCAACTCGCTGCTGGTCAGGCACGTCGCGAACTCACGATCCAACTCCACCACCTCCGGCAGAGAATCGACCGAATCCGGCGCACCCGCTGGGTCCGTCGTCATGGTGCCCGCGTTCTCATCTATGGTGAATCCCGGCCCGCCAACGACCCGCGCCATGCCTGCGAGCGGCTCCATGAAACCCAGATCGGGAGCAGTTGGCCACGGGAATTCAGCAGCCGCGCGGGCCCCGCAATTGTCCGGGTCCTCCGCCACTTCGAATGGATCGTCGTCCTCGGTCACGCCGACCAGAGCCAACATGTAGGCACGCTTGGCGGAATCCGACAGGGACTCGTAGTACTCCTGGTTCGCCGTGTCATCGGTGGTGATCTCGAACTGATCCGAGCCGGTGTACTCGCCCAACGCCAAGACCCCGTAGCCGACCCGGCGCACCTCGTCCAGCGTGTCCGGCAATACCGGCATCTCGGTCAACGCGTCACCGTTCAACGGAAACCCGTTCCAGACCGGCTCGGCATCTTCGGTCTCAGGCGGCTCTCGCGGGAAGTACGTGAAACCCTTCTCCTTCATGCAGGTGGCCGTGGACTGCTCCTCCAGGCGGTAGACCTCGTCTGAAGCCTCATCGGCCCCGTCATACGCCGCCGCCACCACCCGCCTCGCGAGCTCGTAGTACCGGAAGAACGGCAACTCCACCGGCGAATCCATCACGGTCCGCGCCTTCGGCAACTCCACTGGACCGGAAACCGCAGGCGAAACGGCCCCTCCCGGAGAGACCACGCGCTCTCCAGGAGGGATGCCACTGACGCAACCGGTTGCCAAGAATGCGAACGCCGCGAGGCACAAACCTGCGGTCAGCGCCTGTGCCAGACTAACTCGAGCGTCGTTCACACGACCTGCATTCACCGGCGCTTGAGATCCCAGCCGCCCTCGTACATCATTCTCACCTTCCACACAGACGGGCTGTCAACCGGGAAGTACATAGCGAAGCCGCGAGTGATGGGACCGTACGCACCGTCCAATTCTTTCCCGGCGAGGCCACCACGCTGCTGAATGACTTTCACCGCAGCCTTGGTCAAGTTGCCGTAGTAGCCGTCTGTTTTCAGAGACTGACCATAAAGAACGTTGGCAGCGCTTTGGATGAGCACAGTGGACGCCCGGTAGGTGCTCACTTGAGCAGTGCTTGCTATGCAGTCAATCTTGCTCGCTGACGTGGCTGGAGCGCGCCACTTGAAGGTCGTCTTACCGTCAGCAGACCTAGCGCTGATGGAACGAGAGTTCGTGCAGTATGGATAGCTTGCCGCTTCCGCGGCGGGTGCGGCTGGGCTCAACGCCCCGCCGGTGAAGACGATGGCGCTGGGCGCCAACGCCGAGAGGAACATCGTGCCAGTCTTTCTTGTCCGGGTCGTGTTCGCACGATCCTTTCTCGAATTGAGCGGCAGCTTCGTGATGCTCCGGAGGGCCCCAGCGGGCCGAAGCTGGACCAGGCGGGGGCCCGGCTGCCTTCAACCATATTGGAATGGGGGGCTTTTGTCAATAGCCCAAATGGGCTACGCGCAACGGGCTACGCCGGATGGCCTACAAGCGGGCGGTTCGGTCGGGCGGCCACTTGGACTGGGGAATCGGCTCAGGCGATCTCGACCGGGAAGGCCGGGTTGAGCGCGTAGCCGCGTCCCCGGATGGTGGCGATCACGCCGGGCAGGCCCAGCTTCTCGCGCACATGAGCCACATGGACATCGACTGTGCGGCTGCCCTCGCCGAGCTCGCGGTCGCGCTCGTCGGCGCCCAGCCGCAGCAGCACCTCGCGCCGGATCGGTTCGCCCGGCTGAGCGGCCAACGCCGCCAGGAGGTCGAACTCGCGCGGCGTCAGATGACGGGCCGAGCCATCGACCCGCACCGACCGGCGCTGCCGGTCAAGGCGGATCTCCGGACGCAACGGCAAACTCGACAGGCGGCGTTGAAACTCGCGGGCGGCATCGGCGGACTCTGCGGAAATTGCGGCCAGCGTGGGACGCCTCTCGGGAAGAGCTCCCCACGGAGCGGCGGCGCGGCGGTCGGACGTCCGGCGACTGGCAGCACGCCCACCGGGGATGACGACCAACGGGCCGCGGTAGGCGGGCTTGGACCGCCAGGGCAGGACGGGAGGGGATGGAAGGGTAGGAGCATAGGCCGGAGCGGTCATGATTGTGAGTTCCTTGGGTACACGCACCCGAGGGCGCCGGACGGCGCGAATCGCTCAGGGTGCTAGGGATATGGGTCTGTGGTGAGGCGTCAGGCTTGACACAGACACATTCGACACTTCGCGCACACGGCGACCTGCCCGCGGGCGCGGGTCCAAGCCGAGGGCGAAGCAATACTCACGGGTCCGACCCTGCCACGCCGTCAGCTCCAAAGTCAAGGCGCCCACAGCAATATTGGACTTTTGTAAATGACGACAAGCCCCGCGTCGCGACCCAGTGCCTCGGCAACGTCGTGCTCGATCGGCGAGGACCCTTCAAGCGATGGCCTTAGACGCGACCTTCGAGGGGTCGTGGCTGACCGGGCCCGGCCACGAAGGCGTCAAGGTCTGGAGCGATGCCGCTGGTCGCCCGCTCCATCCGGGTGGACCCCGCCGTCTTCTCCAACCCCTTCATCTCCACTTTCGTGGACGCGGCCGGCCTGGTCGTGTACTTCCTCATAGCCAAGGCGATCCTGCGGATCTGAAGCGCTGGGCGGGGCGCCGGGAGCGGGCTGACAAGGCGGCGCGCCTGGACGACCGGGCGGCATCGTGCAAACGAAACTGACTGTCAGACCGGCCCCCTATGCTGATTACTTCAAGTAAATCCGCTGACAAAGGCTGGTCGTGTCACTCGCACCGTTGCGTTCACTGCTTCCATCGCTGGACGATTACCGCGCTCTGCGCCAAACCTGGCGCAGCGATGTCACCGCTGGCATCACGGTCGGGATCGTGGCGCTACCGTTGGCGCTGGCCTTCGGCGCGAGCGCGTTCGGCGACACCCCGGGCGGCCCGGAGGCGGGGCTCATCACCGCGATCGTGGCGGGCGTGGTGGCGGCGGTGTTCGGCGGCTCGAACGTCCAGGTCTCCGGCCCCACCGGGGCGATGGTGGTGGTGCTGGCACCGGTGCTGGCCGCTCATGGGGCAGGTGTGCTGGGACTGCTCTGCCTGATGGCGGGGTTCATGGTGGTGTTGGCCGGGCTGTTCCGGCTGGGGCGCACCGTCAGCGCGATCCCCTGGCCGGTGATCGAAGGCTTCACGCACGGGATCGCCGTCATCATCTTCTGCCAGCAGGTGCCTTCCGCCCTCGGCGTGGACTCGAGCGGGCTGAGCGGGAACGCGCTGGTCGCGGCCGGGCAGTCGTTCGGCCGAGCCGACTGGTCGCAAGCCCATTGGCCCATCGCGGCGGCCGTCGGCGTGGCCGCCTTCATGGTGCTCGGCTCGCGGATCAACCGCAAAGTGCCGTGGTCACTGATCGGCCTGGTGGTGATCTCCGCCATCTGGACCTTGGCCCATCTGCCGGGCGAGGTGATCGGGCGGCTGCCCACCGGGCTGCCAGCGCCGAGCCTGCCGCCCATGTCATGGTCCCTGATGATGGACTTGTCCCCGGCGGCGGCGACGGTGGCGGTGTTGGCGGCCATCGAGTCGTTGTTGTCAGCCAGGGTGGCGGCCCAGCATTCCGACACCGGGCGGTTCGACCCGGACCGGGAACTGATCGGCCAAGGGCTGGCGTCGATGGCTGCGGGGCTGTTCCACGGCATGCCCGCCACCGGCGCGATAGCCCGCACCGCCGTCAACGCCTCCAACGGCGCCAAGAGCAGACTGGCCGCGATCGTGCATTCTGTGGTG
>JAISBQ010000212.1 GCA_031266115.1 Bifidobacteriaceae bacterium | reverse complement strand
GTGCCGGGGTCTTGCCCTCGGTGACGGCCTCGCGGTTCTGGGCCTCGAAGCTGGCCCGGTCGATCAGCTCGCCCGGCAGCATCTCGGTGTCGCCGGACTCGATGACCGTGACCCGGCGCAGCATCTGCCGGATGATGATCTCGATGTGCTTGTCGTGGATGGGCGCGCCCTGGGTGCGGTACACCGCCTGCACCTCGTCCACCAAGTGCTCCTGCACCTTGCGCAGGCCGGAGACCCGGAGCACGTCCTGGGGGTCGGGCGTGCCGCGGTAGAGCTGCTGCCCGGCGGCCACCTGCGAGCCGTCCTCGATCAGGTGCTGCCCGTGGCTGTCCTCCCACTCCAGGCGGACGCCCTTGTAGAGCGGGTACTCCAAGTCGGGCTCCCCGTCGTCGCGGACGATGACCAGGCGGCGGCGGTCGCGCTCGCCGTCCTCGATGCGCACCCGTCCGGCGGCCTCGGCCACGGCGGCCTTGCCCTTCGGGGTGCGGGCCTCGAACAGCTCCACCACGCGCGGCAGGCCCAGGGTGATGTCGTCCCCGGCCACACCGCCGGTGTGGAAGGTGCGCATGGTGAGCTGCGTGCCCGGCTCACCGATGGACTGCGCCGCGACGATGCCGACGGCCTCGCCCACGTCCACCAGCTTGCCGGTGGCCAGCGAGCGCCCGTAGCACATGGCGCACGTCCCGGCCGTGGACTCGCAGGTGAACACCGAACGGACCTTGACCTCCGAGACGCCGCCCCGGATGAGCTTCTTGATCACCACGTCGCCCAAGTCGATGCCGGCCTTCGCCAGCACCTTGCCCTCGGCGTCGACCACGTCCACGGCGAGCGTGCGGGCGTACACCGAGGAGTCGATGTTCTTCTCGGCCACCAGCTTGCCCGTCTTGGCGCTCTCGGACGCGATGACCTTCGTCAGGCCGCGCTCGGTGCCGCAGTCCTCCTCGCGGATGATGACGTCCTGCGAGACGTCCACCAGCCGCCGGGTGAGGTAGCCGGAGTCGGCCGTGCGCAGCGCGGTGTCGGCCTGCCCCTTGCGCCCGCCGTGGGTGGAGATGAAGTACTCCAGCACCGACAGGCCCTCGCGGAAGTTCGACTTGATCGGACGGGCGATGATCTCGCCCTTCGGATTGGCCACCAGGCCGCGCATGGCCGCGATCTGGCGCATCTGCGTCATGTTCCCACGCGCGCCGGAGTGGACCATCATGAAGATCGGGTTGTCCTGGGTGAAGTTGGCCTCCCTCGCCGCCGTCAGCTCGTTGGTGGCGTTCGACCAGAGCTGCACCAGCTCCTGGTGCCGCTCGTCCGCCGTGAGCTTGCCCCGGGTGAACTGCTTGTTGATCTTCGCCGCTTTGGCCTCGTACCCGGCCAGGATCTCCGGCTTGTCCGAGGGCGTCTGCACGTCGGAGATGGAGATGGTAACGCCGGAACGGGTGGCCCACTTGAAGCCCAAGTCCTTCAGCTTGTCCAGCGTGGTCGCCACCTGCACCTTCGGGTAGACCTCGGCCAGGTCGTTCACGATCTGGCCGAGCTGTTTCTTGCCCACCTCGGCGTTCACATAGGCGTAGTCGGAGGGCAGCGCCTCGTTGAACAGCGCCCGTCCCATCGTGGTCTGAAGCAGGATGGAGCCGTCCTCGCGCAATTGGAGGCCCTTGGGCGGCACGATCCCGTTGAAGCGGATGCGGCACTCGGCCCCGACGGCCAGCTCGCCCCGGTCGTGCGCCATCAGCGCCTCGGAGAGCGAGGAGAACGCCCGGCCCTCGCCGGTCATCCCCTCCTGGCTCAGGGGGAGGAAGTAGAGGCCGATGATCATGTCCTGGGTGGGCAGCGCCACCGGGCGACCATCGGAGGGCTTGAGGATGTTGTTGCTCGACAGCATGAGGATGCGGGCCTCGGCCTGGGCCTCGGCGGACAGCGGCAGGTGGACGGCCATCTGGTCGCCGTCGAAATCGGCGTTGAACGCGCCGCACACCAGCGGGTGAAGCTGGATCGCCTTGCCCTCGACCAGCTGCGGCTCGAAGGCCTGGATGCCGAGGCGGTGCAGGGTCGGAGCGCGGTTGAGCAGCACCGGGTGTTCGGTGATGACCTCCTCCAGGACATCCCACACCTCCGAGCGCTGGCGTTCCACCATTCGCTTGGCGGACTTGATGTTCTGGGCGTGGTTGAGGTCCACGAGCCGCTTCATGACGAACGGCTTGAACAACTCCAACGCCATCGCCTTGGGCAGGCCGCACTGGTGCAGCTTGAGCTGCGGTCCAACGACGATGACGGAGCGGCCGGAATAGTCGACCCGCTTACCCAGGAGATTCTGGCGGAAACGCCCCTGCTTGCCCTTGAGCATGTCGCTGATCGACTTCAAGGGCCGGTTGCCGGGACCCGTGACCGGACGGCCACGCCGCCCGTTGTCGAACAGGGAGTCCACGGCCTCCTGGAGCATCCGCTTCTCGTTGTTGACGATGATCTCCGGCGCACCCAGGTCAAGCAGGCGCTTGAGGCGGTTGTTCCGGTTGATGACGCGGCGGTAGAGGTCGTTGAGATCCGAGGTGGCGAACCGGCCGCCATCCAGCTGCACCATGGGACGCAAGTCCGGCGGGATCACCGGAATACAGTCCAACACCATGCCCTGAGGGGAGTTGTTGGTGGTGAGGAAGGCGTTGACCACCTTGAGGCGCTTGAGAGCGCGGGTCTTACGCTGACCCTTGCCGGTCTTGATGACCTCGCGCAGGGTCTCGGCCTCGCCCTCCAGGTCGAAAGTTTCGAGGCGGCGCTGGATCGCGGCCGCCCCCATGGCGCCCTTGAAGTAGTTGCCGTAGCGGTCCGCGAGCTGGCGGTATAGCGCCTCGTCGCCCTCCAGATCGGCCACCTTCAGTGACTTGAACCGGTCCCAGACCTCCTGCAGACGCTCGATCTCGGCATCGGCCCGCTTGCGCAATTGGTTCATCTCGCGCTCGGCAGAGTCCCTGACCTTGCGCTTGGCGTCGGCCTTGGCCCCCTCGGCCTCCAACGTCGCCAAGTCGGCCTCCAGGCGTTGGGCGCGGGCTTCGATGTCGGAGTTCTTCTTCGCCTCGATGGCCGAGCGTTCCACGTCAAGTTCGGCCTGCAGCGATGGCAGGTCCTCGTGACGGCCCTGGTCGTCGACATCCGTGATCATGTACGCGGCGAAGTAGATGACCTTTTCCAGGTCCTTGGGCGCCAGATCTAGCAGGTACCCGAGACGTGAAGGCACGCCCTTGAAGTACCAGATGTGGGTCACGGGCGCAGCCAGTTCAATGTGGCCCATCCGCTCGCGGCGCACCGACGAGCGCGTCACCTCGACGCCGCAGCGCTCGCAGATGATCCCCTTGAACCGCACGCGCTTGTACTTGCCGCAGTAGCATTCCCAGTCCCTGGTGGGGCCGAAGATCTTCTCGCAGAACAACCCGTCCTTCTCCGGCTTGAGCGTGCGGTAGTTGATGGTTTCCGGCTTCTTGACCTCCCCGTGGGACCACTGGCGAATGTCCTCGGCGGTCGCCAAACCGATTTTCAGTCCATCGAAGAAGTTGACATCAAGCACAGTGGTTGCTCCTACCTCAGTGGTGGTGGACAGCGGGGGGAACGGGGAGTCAGATCTCGTCAACGCTGGAAGCGTCGGGACGGCGGGCCAGGTCGATGCCGAGCTCTTCGGCCGCCCGGTACACCTCGTCGTCCGAATCGCGCATCTCGATGGGCGAGCCGTCCGTGGACAGGACCTCGACGTTCAAGCAGAGCGACTGCATCTCCTTGATCAGCACCTTGAAGGACTCAGGGATCCCGGGCTCGGGGATGTTTTCGCCCTTGACGATCGCCTCGTAGACCTTGACGCGGCCCACCACGTCATCGGACTTGATCGTCAGAAGCTCTTGCAGAGCGTAGGAAGCGCCGTAGGCCTCCAGCGCCCACACTTCCATCTCGCCAAACCGTTGGCCACCGAACTGGGCCTTACCGCCCAGGGGCTGCTGGGTGATCATCGAATACGGCCCTGTCGATCGGGCGTGGATCTTGTCGTCGACGAGGTGGTGGAGCTTGAGGATGTACATGTAGCCCACGGCGATCGGTTCGGAGAAGGGTTCGCCGGACCTTCCGTCGAACAACATCGCCTTACCTGTCTGGTCCACGAGGCGTTGGCCATCGCGGTTGGGCGTGGTCGACCCAAGCAGGCCGATCAGCTCGGACTCCTTGACGCCATCGAACACGGGGGTGGCAACGGGAGTACCTGGCGGGGCCTGGAGGCACCGCGCCGACAGGGCCTTCGCCCACTCAAGGGTGGTGTCGTCCACCGTCCAGCCCTGTTTGGCGATCCATCCGAGGTGGAGTTCGAGGACCTGCCCGACATTCATGCGGCCCGGCACGCCGAGCGGGTTAAGGATGACATCCACCGGAGTGCCATCCTCGAGGAATGGCATGTCCTCGGCGGGCAGGATCTTCGAGATCACACCCTTGTTGCCGTGGCGTCCGGCGAGCTTGTCGCCGTCGGTGATCTTGCGCCGCTGGGCGATGTAGACGCGGACCACCTGGTTGACCCCTGGGCTCAATTCGTCGCCGTCCTCGCGGTTGAATTCCCGGACGGCGATGACGGTCCCGGACTCCCCGTGCGGCACCTTGAGCGAGGTATCGCGGACCTCGCGGGCCTTCTCACCGAAGATCGCTCGCAGGAGGCGCTCTTCGGGTGTGAGTTCGGTTTCACCCTTCGGGGTGACCTTGCCGACCAGGACATCTCCGGCCGCGACCTCCGCGCCGATCAGGATGATGCCGCGCTCGTCGAGGTCGGCGAGGACTTCCTCGGACACGTTCGGGATGTCCCTGGTGATCTCCTCGGGCCCGAGCTTGGTGTCGCGGGCGTCGATCTCGTGCTCCTCGATGTGGATCGAGGAGAGTACATCGTCTTGCACGAGGCGCTGGGACAGGATGATCGCGTCCTCGTAGTTGTGGCCCTCCCAGCTCATGAACGCCACGAGAAGGTTGCGTCCGAGCGCAAGCTCCCCCGCATCGGTGGCCGCACCATCCGCGAGGACGCCGCCCGCCTCCACTCGCTCGCCCTCGTCGACCACGACCCGCTGGTTGTAGCTGGTGCCTTGGTTGGAACGCTGGAACTTGGCGACCCGGTACATCCGGGTGGTGCCGTCATCGTTCGCCATGACGATGGCGTCCGCGGAGACCTCCGTCACCACGCCGGCCTTCTCGGCGACGATCACGTCCCCCGCGTCGATCGCGGCCCGCAGTTCCATGCCCGTGCCCACCAGGGGGGTCTCCGAGCGGACCAACGGCACGGCCTGGCGCTGCATGTTGGCACCCATGAGGGCGCGGTTGGCATCGTCATGCTCCAGGAACGGGATCATCGCGGTGGCGACAGACACCATCTGACGGGGCGAGACGTCCATATAGGAGATCTCTTCCGCCCGGATGAACTCCACCTCGCCTCCGCGGGTTCGGGCAAGGACGTGATCCTCGGCAAAGTGACCGTCCCCCGTGAGGGGCGCGTTGGCCTGGGCGATGATGTGGCGGTCTTCATCGTCGGCAGTGAGGTAGTGCACCTCGTCGCTGACGATGCCGCCCTCCACCCGGCGGTACGGGGTTTCGATGAACCCGAACGGGTTGATCCGCCCGTAGGTGGCCAGCGAACCGATCAGGCCGATGTTCGGACCCTCAGGGGTCTCGATGGGACACATGCGTCCGTAGTGGGAGGGGTGGACATCGCGAACTTCCATGCCGGCGCGATCCCTCGACAGCCCGCCAGGGCCGAGTGCCGAAAGCCGCCGCTTATGGGTCAGGCCGGCCAACGGGTTGTTCTGATCCATGAACTGCGAGAGCTGCGACGTCCCGAAGAACTCCTTGATGGAGGCGACCACCGGGCGGATATTGATGAGGGTCTGCGGGGTGATCGCCTCGACATCCTGGGTGGTCATGCGCTCACGCACCACCCGCTCCATGCGGGACAGGCCCGTGCGGACCTGATTCTGGATCAACTCACCTACCGCCCGGATGCGCCGGTTGCCGAAGTGGTCGATGTCGTCGGTTTCGACCCGCACTGGGGCCGAGCCGGCCACCACCTCGGCATCGCCGGCGTGAAGCGCCGCCAAATACTTGACCGTCGCCACGATGTCCTCGATGCGCAGCACCGAGGCGGAAAGCGGGCAGTCCAGTCCGAGCTTCTTGCCCACCTTGTAGCGCCCCACCTTGGCCAGGTCGTACCGTTTGGGACTGAAGTAGAAGTTGTCGAGGAGGTTGCGTCCGGCCTCAGCCGTGGGCGGCTCGCCCGGGCGAATCTTGCGGTAGATGTCCAGCAGCGCCTCGTCCTGGGTGGTGACATGGTCCTTGTCCAGCGTCTCCAGGACCACCGGGAAGTCCGCGAACTGCGTGCGGATTTCCGACTCGGTCATGCCGAGCGCCTTGAGGAACACGGTGACCGACTGCTTGCGTTTGCGGTCCACCCGCACCCCGACGGCGTCGCGCTTGTCGATCTCGAACTCCAGCCACGCCCCACGCGACGGAATGATCTTGGCGGAGAAGATGTCCTTGTCCGAGGTCTTGTCTGCGGCGCGCTCGAAGTACACCCCGGGGGACCGGACGAGCTGCGAGACCACCACGCGCTCGGTGCCGTTGATGATGAACGTCCCACGCTCCGTCATGAGGGGGAAGTCCCCCATGAAGACGGTCTGGGACTTGATCTCGCCCGTGGTGTAGTTGACAAACTCGGCTGTCACGAACAGGGGTGCCGCGAAGGTAAAGTCCTTCTCCTTGCACTCCTCGGCGGTCCACTTGGGCTGCTCGAACCGGTGGTTGGAGAAGGACAAAGACATGGTCTGTCCGAAGTCCTCAATGGGTGAGATCTCGGCCAGGATCTCCTCTAGG
>JAISBQ010000137.1 GCA_031266115.1 Bifidobacteriaceae bacterium | reverse complement strand
AAAGGGTGCGCGCCCGTATCCGATCGCACGGCGTGATCGTTAGAGTGCTGGGATGCCCCACGTCGAATCCGAAGCGATCCGCGAGATCGCCTATGATGCGGAGACCGAAACCCTCCGCGTCCGCTTCACTGACGGCGACTGGTATCGCTACGCCGCCGTGCCGCGCGCGGTGTACGACGCTTTCCTTGCCGCGGACTTGACGGTGACCTTGGTGTAGCCGGCCCGCTTCGCGGTCACCTTCACGGTGATTCTCTTGCCCGCCTGGGCGGACTCGAGCTTGAGGCTGGGCTTGGTTGCTCCCTTGATGGCCTTCCCGTTTGCGTACCAGCGATAGGTGTATTTCGTGCTGGTGGGCCAGCCGGACCGCTTCGCCTTAAGGGTCTTGCCGACCTTTGCGGTGCCCGTGACCGTGACTTTCCCTGCCTTGATCACGCCTTTGGCGATTGCCCCGATGGCGATCGTTGTGGTCGCGACCTCGGAGCCGACCGCGATGGAAGCCGTCAGGGTGAGAGCCTTGCCGGCATCGGCGCCCACAGGACGGTATTGGGGTGCGGTTGCCACGATCCTGCCACCCACCGCCCACTGGTAGCCAGGAAGCGCGCCCGCCGGCTCCCAATCACTGAGCACCGCAGTCTGTGTCACACCCACCCGTGCCGCGGCGGGAGATGCCGCCACGAGCCCGGCCTTGATGGCCGGCCGGGTCACATCGCCAGGCGACGTGGTCGGAGGTGTGGTTGTCGGCGGTGCGGTGGTGGGCGGCGAGGTAGGCGGCTGGGTTGTGGGTGGTGGTTTCGGCAAGGTGCCGTTGGGGACCACGCGGACGATGGCGGACCGCGAGATCAGTGTGTCCCTCTCGCCTCCGGTGTCCACGGCTGCCGTCACCGTCACCCTGACCCGACCGGTTGTCGACGCCGTGAACGTCCCGTCCGAGGTCACGGTCGCGCCGGCCTCGTTGAGGTCCATCGGAGCGATCCGGAAGGTGTAGTGCGCATTCTGAGCGGGAACCACTCCGGCGGCGAGATGGACGCTGTCGCCGGTGACGTCGGCGAGTTCGACCGCGGTGTCCGCGAAGGCGACCAGGGCGGTGAACCCGGTGGTGCCACCGGCCGACGGGCGACCATCTCTCACGGTGATGGGGAACGTGGTGCTCCCGGTTTCGCCATCGGCGGTCACGGTCGCGGTGATAAGGACGGCACCTTCGGCAACCGGCAACACGGTTCCTTCGGTATTGACCGTCGCCACGCGCGGACTTGACGAGGTGTACGTGACCTTCACAACCGGGGAATTCAGGTCGTAGAAGGACTGATCGTGCCTGGTGGCGGACAGGTTCGCGTGGATCGCGTTGGCGGGAGTCTTGAGGTTGAGCTGGACCCCGTCCGGGACGGCGGCTACCACATCGACGCCGCCTTTGCGGGTGCCGGAGACAGTCAGCGACGTCCGCAACGCCGAGGCGCTATCGGACGACGACGCCACCTCGATGGTCCAGGTCCCGGTGTCATGGATGCGCCGCTGGCCGGTCTCATCCCAGAACCACAGGTCCGATCCGCTGAGCGGAATGGTCACCGTCTCGGAGGCTCCTGGGGCGAGCAGTCCGGTCTTCGCGAAGCCCTTGAGTTGCTTGAGGGGCCGGTCGATGCCATCGGCCGTGGGTGAGGACACGTAAAGCTGCACGGTCTCACGGCCGGGCACGGTACCTGTGTTCGCCACGTGGACCGACGCGGTGACCGAATCGTCCGGCGAGATGGCTGTGGCAGACAGTGCCAGGTTGCTGTAGGCGAACGTGGAATAGGACAGTCCGTGACCGAAGGGATAGTCGGGTGGCGCACAGGCGGGACCGGTCTGGTAATACCAGTAGGTCCGCCCACACACCGCACCGTCAGCTGTTGTCAACGCGTAGTCGGTTGTTGCCGTGAGCTGGGTACCGACATCCGAATAGTACGTGAACGTCAGCTTGCCGGATGGGTTGGCCTGGACAGGTGGGGTATCGGGGCGACCATCGACATCGACCGCCTCGTTGAACAAGGTCTCAGCGGCAGCCAGACCCTGGAATTGACCGTTATAGGTAGACCAGACAATTGCGGCGGCATCGTCCGCGAATTCGGAGATGTCCATCTGGCCGGCCGTCTGAATCCACACCACGGTATCCGGATTCCATGCCGCAACTGTGGCGGCCAACTCGCTTTGGTACCGCGCAAACTCGATCGAGGTTCTGTCGTATTCCTCGGAGGAATCGGATTCGCGGCTGCCGAGGTAGACCACCACGTTGGTGGCGTCCCTGATCTGCGCCTCATCCGTTGTCGCATCCGCGGCAGCTGAGCAACCTGCGGTGGCGCATTCGGTCAGAGCGACTCCTGGTCCACCGCTGGCGCCGCCGGCCGTTGCCGAGAAGGCGAAAGTGATCTGATCTGTTGCTCCCGGACTGAGAGCGAGGTCGGTGAGCGACATCGTGATCGGTTGATAGGAGTCCGTGATGTTGGATCCCGCCTGCATCTGAACCTGGTGATAGATGGTTTCAGAATGACTCGCGCCGCTGACGGACGCGATCACCTGGAACGTGCCGATGGTGGGGCATGGCCCGGTCTGGCAATCTGAGGTGGGACCGGCGGACGGGGCGTTGGGCATCAACTCGGTGCCCGTGAGATCCAACGTCACCTGTGTCGCCCCGGCCGGAACCGTCACCGGAATCGTGAACTGTCCGGGCTCCAGGGTGACATCGGGGCTGAACGTCGGCCGCGATCCACCCGATCCATAGGGGAGGCGGACGGTCCACCCGACGGCGTCGGTGTAGGCCGTGATGGGAACTGAACCGAGGGAAGTGCCTGAAGCGTCCGAGAAACTCAGCTCCCCGACCGTGGGCTTGGAGCCGAAAGCGCCGTTGATTGCGTCGTCCCGGACATCGACGGCGCCGCCGGCGCCGGCATCGGCGATCAGATCGGTCAGGGCCTCGCCAATCGACAGGGTCTCGGTGGTCGCGGCGGGGGAGTAGTCGCCGTGGATGGGGAGAGTCGAATACTGGCCGAGCACTATTGTGGTGCCGGACTTGTCGGTGAACGGCAGAACGCCATCGTTCTTCAACAACACCGGAGCCTCCAGCGACATCGCATGGGAGACCGCCAAGTGTTCCTCGGAGGCGATGGCGTAGGGGGAGCTCGCCGACGAGGTGTAGGCGGTGGTGGACCATGGGACATCGGCCGGGTCGTCGAACTCGCCCAATTGCATGCGAACCGTGAACGCCCGCGTCAACGCGATGTCGTAATCTTGCTCGGTGATCAATCCCTCGCTCTGGGCCGTCGGCAGATTCGACGTGTAACCCCGTCCCACACAATCCAGGTCGGTGCCCGCTTTGACCGAATAGGCGGCCCCTTCCGCTGGTGTGGCCTGGCGGCCGAGCTCGGTGGGTGTCCAGGAGTGTCCGGCCGGGTATTCTTCGTAGGTGTCCTCAATGGCGGTGCAATCGGAGGTGACAAATCCATCGAACCCGTATATGCGACGCATCAGTGTTTCCAGGGTGTACTTGTTCGCCGGTGCCGGGGTTCCGGCATCGGGCACCGGATCGATGGCCGGCTTGCCGTGCAGTGATGTGTAGTCGGGATTGATGTTCACCGCGTTATAGGAAGACATGAGTGACTTGGCACCGTACTCGGTGCCGGCCGCCTTACCGAATGCTGCGGTGTAGTACTCGTGGAGCGACCGGTCGGTCAGGTTGGAGGTCCCGTTGTGACGGTTGACCTCCGAATCGTTGGCCAGATAGTGCTTGGGGGTGGCCACGGCCTTGAGATAGGCGCCCTGGGCGCCATCGCCCACGGAATCCGGGAACGAGGACTGGCCGCCTTGAAGTCCAAGGGTGAACTGGCCAGCCAGCTCCCCGGCGAGGAACGGATCCTCGCCGTAGGATTCTTCGGCGCGACCCCACCGTGGATCGCGAGCGAGATTGATGGTCGGCGACCAATAGGTGAGGCCCTTGCAGGCCGCCGTCACACTGGTGTCCGTCAAGCACACGTCGTTGTACTTGTCTCGTGCCTCATCGGCGATGGCGTCCGTCATCTGGCGGACCATGTCCCGGTTCCATGTCGAGGCGATTCCCAACCCCGTGGGAAACTCCGTAGCCAACCCGTCGCGAGCCACACCGTGAAGCGCCTCGTTCCAATAGTTGTACGGTTTCACCCCAAGGCGCGCGATCGACGGAGTTCGCGACTGGGCAAGGCTCGCTTTGAATTGGAGGAGCTTTTCCTCCATGGTCATGCGTGAAACGAGGTCTGCCGCGCGGACGGAGAAGGGCAGCGACTGGTCGAGGTACGGCGGCGCGGCGGCGATACCGGCCGCGCCGCCTACGATGGCGGGCAACCCTGCTGCCGCCAGGGCCGCGGCGGCGAGCAGCGCCGCCATTCGCGTTCCGGGGCGCCGGCGTCGGCGCCTGTGATGTGTGGGCACGTGATGCATGTCGTTCTCCTAACTCTGCTCGCGGCGCGGCGCCACGTCAGATCGGACCGGATTCCCGAATGGACTCGCTCGCCGCGCGCTGGCAACTGTGCGCAGGTCAGAGCGAGTTCGGGTGACAACCAGGCCACGCTACGGGCCCCACTGTGGCGTGATGAAAGTTCTTGACACTCCGGTCTTCCCGATGGGAACGTCAGATCGTGCCCACCAGCTCGAACCCGCGCCTGGCGCTGTGGCCGGGGCACCGGGAGATCTTGGAATGGGCGGCGTCAGCGCCTCATGTACCGCCGCGGATGGTGAAGAGAGCCCAGATCTTGTTGTTGGCGGCGGAAGGACAGTCCAGCCGGCAGATCGCCGAGTCTGCGGGTGTCGCGCTCAACACGGTCAAGCTCTGGCGGTCGCGCTACCTGGACGATGGCGGAGCTTTGAACCAGCGCGACCGGGCGCGCACGGGCAGGCCTCGCGCTGTGGATCGATTGAGTGTGATCGCGACCATGCTGACCCCACCGCCAGCTGAGATGAAGCACCGGGGTTGGTCCGCGCGGGGGTTGGCCAGGGCATGCGGCGTGTCCACCTACACGGTGGGAAGAGTCTGGAGAGAGTACGCCGTGGGGCCGGCGCAGCGCGGTCGTTTGATCGTGGTGGCTGAGCCTGAGTTTCAGGGTGGATGGCTGACGGTGGTTGGCTCGTACCTGGATCCGCCCGATTCCGCGGTCGCCCTGTCCCTCGCGGATGACCGCGACACGGGTGACCTGCAGGCGTGGTGCGCCGTTCGAGGACCTGACCGTGGTCGTCGGCGTGGCCGCGGCGGCGAGCGCAGTGAGGCCTTCGTGGCGTTTTGTGAGCTCGTCGATGGCGCTCATCCGGTAGGCATCGTGCGG
>JAISBQ010000187.1 GCA_031266115.1 Bifidobacteriaceae bacterium | reverse complement strand
GGTCAGCACGGCACCCAGCGCTGGCAGGTGCAGACGGGCCACCTTCTCGTCCAGCGCCTTGGCGAGCCGGTAGACCTGACGGCCGTAGGTGCCCGGCGGGGCCGTGGCCACCTCGATCTGAGCGAGCACCTGGTTGGCGAACGATGTCGACATGACGAAGCTCGGATGGCCGGTCGCATTGCCCAAGTTGGCCAGTCTTCCCTCACTCAACACGATGACCGAGTGGCCGTCCGGGAACACCCACTCGTCGACACGATCCTTCACGGGGCTGCGTTTGATCCCTTCGACGGCCTCGAGGCCGGCCATGTCGATCTCGTTGTCGAAGTGCCCCACGTTCGCCACCACGGCCTTGTCTCGCATCCGGGCCATGTGCTCCACCCGGACCGCGTCTCGCCCACCCGTGCAGGTGACGACGAAATCCACCGCGGTCACCACATCCTCCAGGCGGGCCACCTGGAATCCGTCCATCGCGGCCTGCAGCGCGCAGATCGGATCGACCTCAGCGACGATCACCCGTGCGCCTTGGCCGCGCAGCGCTTCGGCCGCCCCCTTGCCGACGTCCCCGTAGCCGCACACGAACGCCACCTTCCCGCCGATCAACAGGTCGGTGGCGCGGTTCAAGCCATCCACCAAGGAATGGCGTATGCCGTACCGGTTGTCGAACTTGGACTTGGTAACCGCATCGTTGACATCGATCACCGGGAATCGCAGTGTCCCCTCCGTCGCCAGCTGGGTCAGCCGCATCACCCCCGTGGTGGTCTCCTCGCTGATCCCTCGCACGTCCCGGCCGATCCGGGCCCACTGGCCGGCCATCCGCCGCACGGCACGGAGCATCTCCCTGCCATCGGGGGAGTCGGCCGCCTGCCGTGTCGGCGCCCATCCGGGCGCTTCGCTCGCCAGGCCGGCGTGCACGATGGCGCTGGCATCCGCGCCATCGTCGACAATCGCCGTGGGGCCGCCGCCGGGCCAATCCAGCGCGGCCACGGTGCACCGCCAGTAGTCCTGGAGGCTTTCACCCCTCCACGCGAAGACCGGTGGCCCCACCGGATCGTCCGGGGTTCCCCCGCGGCCCACCACCACCGCGGCCGCCGCCTCGTCCTGGGTGGAGAAGATGTTGCACGAGGCCCATCGGACCTTGGCCCCAAGGTCGAGCAGGGTCTCGATCAACACCGCCGTCTGGACCGTCATGTGCAGGGACCCGGTGATCCTGGCGCCGGCCAGCGGCCGGGCCGGTCCGTATTCGTCGCGCAGTGCCACGAGCCCGGGCATCTCATGGGCGGCAAGGTCGATAGCGCGGCGCCCCTGGGCGGCCAACGTCAGATCGGCCACCTCGTAGCGCCCCGGCCGCCTATCGCGGGGCCGTCCGGTGGTCACAGCGACGTCGCCTCGTCGCCAAGAACGTGGACGATGCCGTCCGTCACCGGATACGACACCCGGCACACCGCGCAGACCAGGGCGGCGGGCGCACCGCCGACGTGCGGGCCGGCATCGTGCAACTCACCGTGGCAGGTGGGACAGCGCAGGGCCTCGCGTACCCACGGCGACATCCAGGCCATCACGTCCCCTGCCGGATCAGACCGAGGATGCCGTCACGGACTTTCAGGCAGATGTCCTCGTCCGCGGCCTCGACGTTCAGACGCAGCAGCGGCTCGGTGTTGGAGGGACGCACATTAGCCCACCACCGGGGAGGGTCGCCCCAATGGTCCACCGTGAGGCCGTCCAGGGTGTCGATCGCGAGCGTGCCGGCGTCGGCATCGGCGGCATAGGCGGCGCGAACACGAGCGATGGCGGCACCCAGATCGGCCACCGGCGAGTTGATCTCGCCGGATGCGGCGTAGGGCCGGTATACCTCGGCGAGTTGCGACATGGTCTGCCCGGCGCGGTCGCGTTCGGCCAGAACGTGCATGGCGGCGAGAACGCCGGTATCGGCGAAAAAGAAGTCGCGGAAGTAGTAGTGCGCCGAATGCTCCGCCCCGAAGACGGCGTTGTGGGCCGCCATCTCCTCCTTGATGAACGCATGTCCCACACGTGTGCGGACCACGGTGGCGCCGGCGGCCTCGGCCAACTCGGGCACAATCCGCGACGTGATGAGGTTGTGGATCACCACCGGCTGGCGGCCGCTTGCCCGTTCCCGCGCGATCGCCCCCAGGGCGACGATGGCGCTGATAGCCCCGGGCGCGACCACCTCCCCTCGCTCGTCGATCACGAAGCAGCGGTCCGCGTCGCCATCGAACGCCAAGCCGAGGTCGGCCCCAGACTCGCGCACAGCCCGGGAGATATCGCGGGTGTTGGCCGGGTCCAACGGGTTGGGTGGGTGATTCGGGAACGTGCCGTCGGGCTCGAAGTACAGGGGAACGATCTCAACGGGCAGGGCCGCGAGGCCACCAGCCTCACCGAACACCGCCTCCGCGACAAGCCCACCCACGCCGTTCCCGGCATCCACCACCACCCGGATTGGGGCGATCGCGGTGAGGTCCACCAGGGCGCGCACATAGGCGGCGTAGGCGGGGAACACGGGGCTGGAGGTGCGCACGCCGCGGCGGGCGGGACGCGGTTCGCCATCGGCGGCGAGGAGCTGGTCAGCGCGGGCGACCACGGCCCCCAGGCCAGTGTCCTGGCCGATGGGGCGGGCGCGAGAGCGCATCAGCTTCATCCCGTTGTCCCCGGCGGGGTTATGCGACGCGGTGATCATGGCGCCGGGCAGGTCGCGGGCTCCGCTGACGTAGTACGCGGCATCGGTGGAGCACATGCCGAGGTCCATCACATCAACACCGCGGGACATGACCCCATCCATGAAGGCACCGGCGATCATGGGCCCCGAGACGCGGCCGTCACGGCCGACTATCACCGTCTCGGCGTCGCACACCTCAGCGAATGCGGCGCCCAGCGCACGGGCCTGCGGCGCATCCCACTGCTGGGGAACCGCGCCGCGCAAGTCGTTGGCTTTGGCAATGGCGTTCAGGGGCTTGTCGACGGCAGGCACTCGGCCAACTGTAGTGCCCGCGATCTCAGCGAGCGTCTCGGCCGCCTGGCACCACGCGCAGGTGCCCGTGGCGTGGTCCGGGGGCGACAGTCAACGGGGCACCGGCCGCGGCGGCGGTTCGCCGGCCACGCTCGCGGACCGAATCGGCCAACGCTTCGAGGTCCTCTCGGCTCGGACCCGCCGGAACCGTCTCTGGTGCCAGGCGGATCACCTCCCAGCCTCGTGGTGGCGTGAGGGATGCGGCGTGGCGCTCGCACAGGTCGTAGGCGAAGGGCTCGACCCGCATCGACAGCGGCCCCAAGACCGCTGTCAGATCGGCATAGACAAACGTCAGCGTCGCCACCGGGCGGTCCGGACAGGTGGCGTGCCCGCACGTGCGCGGTGTTGACACGTCCGCGACGTTACCTCCCTCGCCCCCGGCAACCCACGAGGCGCGCCGGGTCGCCTCAGCCGCCGTACCCCGGGTCGATATCCTCGGGAGGACGGCCCAACAGGTGGGCGATGTGCTCGACAAGAACGTCGAGGACAAGGATCGCGAGGTCGTGCCGGTCGGCGGCACGGGCCTCGATCGGCCGCCGGTACAGCGCGATGCGGGCCGGCTGACCCCCGTGGCGGCCGAAGCTGTGCGCCAGGGGCACCATGCCGTCTTCCCAGGAGGCGGGATCACCGCTCGGCACGTCTTCCACGGTCACCTCGATGCGACGCAGATGGGAAGCCCATGCGCGCTCCAAGCGAACGAGCGCGCTATCGACCGCGACGTCGAAGTAGGCCGACTTGGACCTCGCGCCGGGCAAGGCGGCCGGGATGAGCGGCCCCCGCGGGCCGCGGCCCCGCCTGTCCCGCCGCTTGCCCCCAGTGCGGGAAGGCAAGCCGGGCGCGAGGGCGGGACCGACATCGTCGGAAGGAGGCACGGGGGCGGGATTCGAACCAGAAGGATTCGAACCGAAAGGACGAGGCACGGGGATGAGCCTATCCGCCAACTCCTCGACGCACATGCGAGCGTCTGGGGGACGGGTTTCTAGCCAGACCGATCAGATGTAGGATGTCGCGCGTTCGTGTGTGCCTGGTGAACGACTCCCCAACGGTGGGGAGCGCATGGCACTGATGAGTGCGACACCCTGCCGCATCTCGCCACAGGCACCTTCCTCAATTGCAGAAAGGGGCAGTCACATGGCGTTTACGCGCCTCCACGCCAATCGCTCAATATCACGGAGAGGGAGTGTCGCGATCGCGGCCACCCTCGCCCTAGTCGGGGCCGGCTTGGCCCCCATATCGCCGGCGGGCGCGGTGCTGGAGCCGGGCCTCACCGGACTGGTCGAGCAGACCGCGACCGAGTCCATCGTCTTGCTCGAGAACCAGAACAACATCCTGCCGTTGACCCCCTCGCGGACCGTATCGGTGTTCGGGCGGATCCAGGTCGACTACTTCCCCAATGGCTTCGGGTCAGGCGGCGACGTCAAGTACACGTATGCCACGAATCCGCTGACCGCCATGCGCCGCAACCCCGGCATCACGGTCAACGAGGACCTCGCCACGATCTACGAGAAGTGGTGTCGCGACCACGCACCAGACAAGGGCGGTTGGGCCACGTGGCCGCGGTCCTATCCCGAGATGCCGCTCTCGGACGCCACGGTGGCCGATGCCGCGGATAACTCCGATGTCGCGCTGGTCTTCATCGGCCGCTCCTTGGGGGAGTCGATGGAGCAGATGAACGGCAAAGGCGGCTTCCTGCTGACGGACGCCGAGCGTGCCATGCTCGCCAAGGTCAACGCTCAGTTCCCCAACGTCATCGTCGCCATCAACGCGGGCAACCAGATCGACATGAGCTGGGTCGGCGACTACGCGAACATCAAGGCGATGCTCGCCGTATGGCAAGGCGGCCAAGAGGCCGGCTACTCCCTGGCGCGCGTCCTGGCGGGCGATGAGAGCCCCTCGGGCAAGCTGCCCGACACCTGGGCCTATGAGCTGACGGACTATCCGAGCACCGGGCAGTTCGGCTACGGGGTCACCAACCCGATCTACCAAGAGGACATCTTTGTCGGATATCGGTATTTCGAGACGTTCGCCCAAGATCGCGTCCTGTATCCCTTCGGCTACGGCCTCAGCTACACCACGTTCGACATCCAGCCTGGCACCATCGCTTCCTCGGCCGGCCGCATCAACGTACCCGTCACCGTGACCAATACCGGCTCGCGGTCCGGCAAGGAGGTTGTGCAGGTCTATGTCGGCGCGCCGCAGGGACAGCTGGGCAAGTCCGCTCGCAGCCTCCTCGCCTTTGCCAAGACCGGCCTGCTCGCCCCGGGTGAGGCTGAGACTCTGACGCTGTCATTCAAGGTTTCAGAGATGGCCTCATACGATGACGCCGGGAAGACCGGCCACAAGTCCGCCTGGGTTCTTGAGCCCGGCACCTACTCGTTCTACGTGGGCAACTCCGTGAAGGCCCCGCGGGCAGGCACCTACACGCAGGCCGCACTGGAAGTCACCCAGCAGGCCGTGGAGACCCTCGCTCCGCTCAACACGTTCAACCGTTGGCACGCCCAGGACGATGGCAACGGCGGCATCGAGTTGGTGACGGACGATCCGGTTCCCAGCACCACGAACGCCATCGTGGCCGACCGCATGGCCGCCGCCATCGCCGCGGTGCCCGAATTCACCCAGACCGGTGTGGACGAGGGCATCAAGCTGATCGACGTCTACAACGATCCGTCAAGGATGAACGACTTTGTCGCCCAGATGTCGCTGCAGGAGCTGGCCTGGCTCACCACCGGCGCTGGCACCATGGACGCGCCAACCTCGGTACTCGGCTCCGCCGGCGTCTACGGGGGATACATCCCCGAACTCGCGAAGTACGGCATCCCGTCCCTGACCCTGACCGACGGTCCGTCCGGTATCCGCATCTCCGAGTCCGCTACCCAGCTTTCCATCGGGACCGCGCTCGCGGCGACGTGGAACACCAAGCTGGTTGAAGACCTGTACGCCGGCGTCGGCAAGGAGATGATCCGCAACGGGTCGACCGCCCTACTCGCCCCGGGCATGGACATGCACCGCAACCCGCTGGGCGGACGCAACTTCGAGTACTTCTCCGAAGATCCGCTGCTGACCGGCGCTATGGGCGGCGCCTTCATCCGTGGCCTGGAGGGTGTGGGCGCGGGCGCGACACCCAAGCACTTCGCCCTTAACGAGCAGGAGACTGCCCGCGGCAACGGCAACTCCCAGGTGTCCGAGCGGGCCCAGCGCGAGATCTATCTGAAGGCGTTCGAGGTTGCCCTCAAGGAGAGCAATCCGACGCACCTGATGACCGCGTACAACCAGATCGCCAACCACTACTGCAACCGCAACTGGCAGCTGACCACCTCGATCCTGCGCGATGAGTGGGGCTTCGACGGCCTGGTCATGTCCGACTGGGGCGGGGTTGGCGGCGGCAGCGATGCGACCGGCCTGACCTCGGGCCCGGCCCGCCTGCGCGCCGGGATGAACCTGCTCGAGCAGGGGTCTCCGGGTGATACGACCATCCTCAACTCGATCAACCATGTCGGCAACGCGCCGTCCTCTGGGCTGTGGCTGCGGTTGGGCGAACTCCAGCAGAACGTCATCACGATCCTCAACGTCGCGATGAAGACCACCAAGTTCCGCGACGAGCACTCCCTGCCCCGTCACGACTACGCGACTGGTGAGTACGCCCCGGTCACGGACCAGTTCTTCTCAGTGGCCCGCACCGCCCAGACCAGCCCTCGGCTGACCGGCATCGCGCTGGATGGCACGCCGTTGGCCGATTTCGTGCCATCCAACGTCGACTATTCCGTCTTCACCCCGGCCGACGCCGCGCTGCCCGCGGTGAGCGCAACCGCGGCGACCGGAGTGAGCGTGTCCGTCACGCAGCCGACGTCCGCCAAGCCCTCATCCGACATCGTCGCGACGACCGCCGATGGCGGCCGGACTCTCTACCGCCTCTACTTCGACGACGCCGCGGATCGCCCGGTGTTCCACTCCTCAGACCAATCGGCCGAGTTGGTGGGCATCGACGTCAACGGAGTCGAGGTGTCCACCTTCTACCCGAACACCTTCGACTACGTGGTGTGGGTCGACGACGCCGACAGCGCCGTCGTGACCGCCACCGCGAAGCCGGGCGTCACCGTCACATCCACGAAGATCGCTGGCACCAACGACTGGGAGGTCCGCGCCGAAAGCGCCACACGGGCCCACGTGTACACCGTGGCCCTGGGCGACATCGACGAGACCAAGCTCCCGTCCAGCGATCCGCTGACCGGTACCTCTCTCGACCCGAAGTGGTCGGTGACCGGCCCGGCGAGCGCCTACCTGTCGGCAACCACCGACGGCCTGGTCAACCGGACCCGGCCCTCGGAGTGGCAGATATTCGGCGTCGACAACATCCGCAACCTCGTGTGGCAACCGGCTCAAGGCAACTGGACGGCCACGGTCAAGGCGACCGTCAGCGCGCCGCCCAGCCAGCTCGGTCAGTCCTTCGGCATGGTCCTGTTCGACGATCTGAGCGGCTCCTACGTCAAGAACTCCGTCGCCTATGTCCAGAACCAGCTCACGGCTGTGGGTGCCGGCAACCCGGCGACGGGATCGTGGTACCACACGACCAACGGGTTCAACGGTCTGTACGCCTATGCGACCGCCGGGAACAGCACCACGATCTACTTCCGGTTCGTCAAGAACGGGGAGTCGATCCAGGCCTCGACGTCCACCAACGGGACCACGTTCACCAACCGGGGGTCCGGCAACGCGCTCAACACGTTCCTGTCGGATCCGAAGATCGGTCTGTTCGCCACCCAGGCACAGGGCAACAACCAGCTGACGGTGACGTTCTCCGATTTCACAGTCACCAATGCGACCCCCGCCGCCTTCCCAGCGGTGCGGGAAACCGTTGTCACACCAGGCGGGGAGTCCAAGCTGTTCGCGGATTCTCGTTTCGCCAGCCGAGGCAACTTGGCGGCCGGTCAGGGCGGGGGAGACACCTGGGCGGCGGGCGGCCACACCATGTTCGCCTCGGGTGAGTTCAACCACTCGCTCTACAACATTGATGTCGAGCAGGCCGGGTACTACACGCTCACGCCAAGGACGTATTCGGCGGTGAACCGGTACTCCAAGTGGGGCTTTGACCTGCACGTGGATGGCGCCTTCGTCCACCACTACGAGGGCGTGGGCGCCAAGGCTTGGGGTCCGATGGAACCGGGACAGCGGATCTACCTGACCGCCGGACGGCACAAGGTCCGGATCGGATGTTGGACCACCACCGGCTTCCAGCTCTCGGGCCTGTCCATCGCCATGGCGGGGACAGCGGCCAACAGGGAGGCGTTGGCGGTGATCGTTCGGGGTTACGAGATGATCGCTGCGCAGGCATCCCTGTATACGCCCGAGTCCTACGCCGACTTTGCCGCCGCATGGGCCGACGCGCAGGCCGCGCTTGCTGGGACGGAAGTGTCTGATTATGCACTGGTCGCCATCCCTGCGGCTCTCGAAGCCGCATCGGCCCCTGGCAAGCTCGTGTTCGCCGTCGACTACTCCGCGCTCCAGGCGCTGATCGGTGTGGCTCAAACCAGGCTTGCCGATCGGGACTCCTACCTCGGGGTGCCAGCGCTCGAGGCGGCGGTCGCTCATGCCGAGGCTCTAATCGCGTCCGGCACAGCCACCGAGCTTGACGTGGCGGGCGAGGTCGCCGCCCTGATGACGGCGCTGGCCAACGCGGTTCCCAAGGGAGACAAGACGGTGCTCGCGGCCGTCATCGCGGCGGTGGAGGCGATGGACTCCGGCCGGTACACGCCGGCGACATGGGCCGACGTCGCTGCGGCGCTGGTCTTGGCGAACGCTGTCAACGCCAAGGCCGAGGTCTCGGCCGACGAGGTCACCGAGGCGGTGGGCGCCCTCGACCAGGCGCTCAGCAACCTCGCGACCCGTGCCGCCAAGGCGGGCCTGGCCTCGGCTATCGCAGTCGCCCGGACCATCCTTGGCGACGCCGCGTCGTATGTACCTGCCAGCGTGATCGGACTCGCCGAGGAAACTGCGGAAGCGCAAGGCGTCTATGACGATCCGAACGCCACACAGGCGCAGGTGGCTCAGGCGCAGACCGACCTCATTGCCGTCCTGGCGAACGTTCGGATCAAGCCGATCAGCCCGTCCCCGTCCGGGGCGGCAGTCCTGGCATCATCCGGGACCGCGATCCCGGTATCCGTCGCACTGTCCGCCGCCATCGATCCGGCCGCCGTGGCCGCCGAAGTGGGTACGCCATCGCCCGGCGCACCTGTCGTGTCGGCGTTCGTCAAGGCACCCAAGCCGAAGATCGTCGGCACACGGAAGGTGGGACGCACCCTGAAGGCGAAGGTCGGGGCATGGAGTCCGGCTCCGACCTTCTCCTACCAGTGGTATCGCGGTGGCAAGGCCATCGCGAAGGCCACATCGTCGACGTACAAGGTCAAGGCGGCCGACCGCGGAAAGCGGATCACCGTCACCGTGAAGGCCGCACGGGCCGGGTACGCCACCATCGTCAAGGCATCCGCCAAGACCGCGAAGATCAAGTAGCACACCTCTCCCCGGTAGTAGTCGGGGAGCTGGGAAGGCCGGGGATCGCAGGGGTCCCCGGCCTTCCCGCCTGTGTGGGGCCATGGTGAACGCTAAGCCCAAGCCGATCGAGTCTCCCGATTGTCACGTCGCTATCCCTACTGTCGCTGATATCGGCCACGGCGCTCCACCTGTCAGGCCACGTCTCGCTTCAACCCGGGACTGAGCCCCGTCCGCATCGGGCAAATGCCCACGCCATGGTCCAAAACGTACAGACTCTTGCCATGATGAAATCCTTGTACGTTTCCGACGCGTGGACACTGCCCCTCGATATCGCGGCAACCCTGTGACCTGCGCGAACGTTCAGGCGCCTCCCGCGAACGAGTCACGCGGGCCTCGGAAACGTACAAAGTCTTGTCTCTCCGCGTTTTCTGTACGTTTCCGACCCCAACCCCCACGCCCTATCCCAAGGGTCTAGCCACATCGTCGATTCGGGCATTCACGCATCAAGCTCCAAAACCGGCGGCGCCCGGTTCGGATTCGGTCCAGGCTGGTGGCGCCTATAGCCGCTATCCGCCGTTGAGTACAGACCCCGCGCCAACCCTTCGAATCAGCGACGCCCCCCCCCCCGCCAGTTTTGTCGCGCCAAGCGGCCACTCGACGCCATCAGTGCGGTGAGCAGTTTTCAAGAGGCGAGTCGGACTGGCGGTTAGCCCTGTCCGCGAGCACTGCGAGACCTGGAGCGGGACTGAACTGCGTGTTCGCATCATCGCGGATGCCTCGGGTGTCAGGTAGGGGCGAGTGTTGAGTGAAGCATTACCACGGCGACGAGGCACGATCGCTGCCTCGTGCATCCGCTCCAGATTTCCACAGCCCATGCATCGGCCGCGATAGTGGCCGTGTGTGGCTCAGGGTGTCAGGGGAACCACCGGGAAGGCTCGGGCGATGGCCGAGGAGTCGGAGGGGACACGCACGGCGATCGCGGCGCCATCGGCGGCGAGGTCCACGGCGGCGATCGCGGCGCCCGAGTCGGGATCCGCGCTGAAGACAACACCAGCGATCTCGGCGGTTCCCAGGGCGTCCAGACCGACCGCCTGAGTTG
>JAISBQ010000290.1 GCA_031266115.1 Bifidobacteriaceae bacterium | reverse complement strand
CGACCGGGATTCCACGGCCGTCATCGGACACCTCCACCGAGCCGTCCGCGTGCAGCGTCACCGTGATGGCACGGCAGAACCCAGCGAGCGCCTCATCCACGGCGTTGTCGATAATCTCCCACGCGCAGTGCATGAGACCGCGACCGTCGGTGGACCCGATATACATGCCCGGCCGCTTGCGAACCGCCTCAAGGCCCTCGAGAACGGACAGGTGCCGGGCGGTGTAGGTGGCGGGTGTGGACACGGTTGGGAAGTGTAACGGCGACCCTCTGCCTTCGCGGGAGGCGAACGCCGCGGGCGGCGGGAAGACAATGGGGGCCGTCACCGTTGTAGACCGACATGGGACCAAACACTGCGCTTCGGCCAGCACTGACCGCCGCCGATCGGTGCGATCGATGTGGGGCCAGGGCCTACCTGCGGGTCTTCCTCAGGCAGGGAGAACTGATGTTCTGCGCCCATCATGGCCGCCAGCACATGCCTCGCCTCAGCGAATCGGCGCTCGATATCCAGGACTTTACGGACATGATCCCCGGATGGTAGAACCGTGGCGGCGCTGTGGGGTTACTCCAAGTAGTCGCGTAGCACCTGGCTGCGCGAGGGGTGGCGCAGCTTCGACATCGTCTTGGACTCGATCTGGCGGATGCGCTCACGAGTCACCCCGTAGACCTTGCCAATCTCATCCAGCGTCTTCGGCTGGCCATCGGTCAGGCCGAACCGCATCGACACCACACCGGCCTCCCGCTCGGACAGTGTGTCCAACACGGCGTGAAGCTGCTCTTGAAGCAGGGTGAAGCTCACGGCATCGGCGGGGACCACCGCCTCAGAATCCTCGATCAGGTCTCCGAACTCGCTGTCGCCGTCCTCTCCCAACGGAGTGGCCAAGGAGATGGGCTCACGGCCATACTTCTGGACCTCGACCACCTTCTCGGGTGTCATGTCCAATTCCCGCGCCAGTTCTTCGGGCGTCGGTTCGCGGCCAAGGTCCTGGAGCATCTGACGCTGGACGCGCGCCAGCTTGTTGATGACCTCCACCATGTGCACGGGGATGCGAATGGTGCGGGCCTGGTCAGCCATCGCGCGGGTGATCGCCTGACGGATCCACCAGGTCGCATAGGTCGAGAACTTGTAGCCCTTGGTGTAATCGAATTTCTCCACGGCCCTGATCAGACCGAGGTTGCCCTCTTGGATCAGATCGAGGAACAGCATTCCGCGCCCGGTGTAGCGCTTGGCGAGCGAGACCACGAGACGCAAGTTCGCCTCCAGCAGGTGGTTCTTGGCACGGCGACCATCGTGCGCCAGCCACTCCAATTCCCGGCGCAGCCTAGGCTCGAGCCCAGGACACGTGGCGAGCTTCTCCTCGGCGAACAGGCCGGCCTCAATGCGCTTGGCAAGGTCCACCTCTTGCTCGGCGTTCAGGAGGGCGACCTTACCGATCTGCTTGAGGTAGTCCTTGACTGGGTCCGCCGTCGCGCCAGCCACCTGGACCTGTTGGGCCGGGGCGTCATCGTCATCCGAATCGGACACGACGAAGCCCTTGGCCTCGTCCGAGGCGGTCTCGCCGGATGCGTCGCCGCCCTGAACCGTGGAGTCCGCTGGCGCCGTACTCACCGTTGTCACGCCAGCGGTCTGTGTCGCGTCGACAACCACAGTCTCGCGGACGGTGACCTCGATCTCTTCGACGCGGATTTCCACCGTCACGGCGACGCCGGCGCCATTCTTGCCGCTCCCGGCGTCCGCGGAAGAACTCGTTGGCACAGCGGTCGTCGACCCGGACGCCTGTGTCGCGACCTTCTTGCGGGACCGGGACCGTGGTTTGGCTGGGGCCTTGACTTCGGGCTGGACCACGGACGCATCCGGCTGGGTTTCCACGGCCACGGGCTTCTTCCGGGACCGGGACCGCGGCTTCGCTGGGGCCTTCGCCACACGATCGGACACAGCCACCTCGGACACCACAGGCGCGGCTTCAGCGGCTGCCGGAACCTCCACCTGCTCCTCGACCACGGGCTTCTTCCGAGACCGCGACCGCGGCTTGACTGGAGCCTTCACCACGGGGTCAACCGCAGGCGCCTCCGCAGCAACACCGGCCGGCTCCACCTGCTCCTCGACCACGGGCTTCTTCCGAGACCGCGACCGCGGCTTGACCGGAGCCTTCACCACGGGCTCAACCGGCGCCGTGGCAGCGACAGCAGTCAGCTCGACCGGCGCCTTGCGAGACCGAGCCGAAGTCTTGGCTATTGCGTGCGCAGCGACCGGAGTTTCGGGCTTGGGTGCGGCCGCCTTCTTGGCCCGCGCGCGAGTCCGCGGCGCGGCCTTCGGCGTAGAGGTTGCAGTGTCCTGGTCTGGTTGGGTACCTGCCACCGTCGATGTGTCGGTGTCAATGGGGTTGCTGGCGGCGGTCTTGGCCTGTGCCACGCGGTTCCTTCCTTCCTTCTCTCCCAAACGCCTGAGGCGAGGCTCTATCGCGCTGCGCCCATGGGAGCGGTGACGTTGCCACGGGGGTTAACCCAGCCGCTCGCGCTGGCAATCACGTGCTGTTGTGACGGGAGCCCCCCAAGTGTAACGAGTAAGCGCCCTGCCAACCACGCATTCCACGCTGATGGCCGCGTTGTGTGTTCAACGAACCAGCACCCACCGGCGATTCCGGGACTGGGACAGGTATCGCTCACAGCGTCAGGCCGCACACCCCCTGCCGTCCGAAACCCTCCTCGCCCGCGGCGAAAGCCCACACCTTAGCTCCTGGTCTATGGTCTGCGCCAATCGCACCTGACCAGGACATTCGGCCGCCCGGTCGCAAGCCAAGCCTGCTCGCCCACCATCGCCCCGTGTCCAAGCCACCCATGCCAACACCCCGAACAGCTGTCCCTTGCGGCGGGAAATCGCTCGGACCGCCGCCAATGTGAGCAACCTCTCTGCGATCTGGGCCCGCTCCTCGTCAAGAACGGTTCCCGCTCTGGGATCGAGCAGCGCGTCCATCCCGGATCGGACCGTGACCGCATGTTCCTGAGCCACGGCCAGATCCGCGAGCTCGTCCTGCCCGGCAATCGCAGCCATCACGGCCATTCGAACCGCCGAATCGTTCACGGCAGCCGCGATCTCCCCGAGGGTTCGCGAATCGGGTACTGCGGTCCTCTCGTTCGCCCCGCATGGCGCCTCACATCCCTCGACGGCCCCCCTCCAGATCTCCAGCATCCTGGTCCGCCAGGCCGTCAATCCGCTGGCCCCGGCCTGAACCCGCTGGTCCCACGCACGTGACGCTGCCCTGCGCGCGCGGCGAACCTCTGCAGCGTCCGCACTCGGCAGGGCAGCCATCGCCTCGCGTGAGACGGCCGGGGCGCTCCCTGCGGCGATGAACGCCGCGGCGGGAACCGTCCCAGTCAACCGCTCCACCCCTCCGTTTTCACCCGCGGGGCGCCAAGTCCGGACATCAAGATGGGTATAGCGGTCCTCACCCACCTCCCACGCCTCAATCCCCTCGACGCGCGCCCCGATGGCCGCCGCAAGCATCCGGACCGGCCCGTCCAGATGGGCGGGTGGGTCCCCTGCACTCGGATAACGGACGATGACGGCCCGCCGGGCGCCATCGTCCGCGATCACCCTGGCCAGGTACGCCGCCAGTTCAGGCCCAGCCTGCGGGTGTCGGATATGCGGGAGGTCGAGGCGGGCGGCGACGCCAAAACGGCACCGCGGGCCCACCAGCGACAACACCACCACCGAGTTCCGTGGGGCGAATCCGAGGCGATGGGGAATACACGAGAGGAGATCGGCGCCCGTACTCACGCGAATCACCGTGGGATTGTCCATGCGGGCTACCCTCGCAGACCCTCGCGCGCGCTGCTCAGCGAACCTTCACGGACTGTGGATGCGTGGTTATCCCCAGCGGCGGATCACACCCGGCTTCGAGGAGGGCTGCCCCGCGCAGACCAACCCGCCGGCAGACCTCCAGCGCTAATCGAGACCTGTTGAGTGTGTACAGGTGGATGCCCGGCGCACCCGCCTGCAGCAGGTCGCGAACGGTGTCCACGGCCCATGCGGCTCCGACCTCGGCCTCAGCGGCCCGGTCCCCCTCCCCCCGTCTCAACGCGGCAACGAGGGTGGCCGGCAGGGGTGCCCCGCAGAACCCTTCGAGGCGCGGCACCTGATCCGCCGAGGACACCGGCATGATCCCCGGCACGATCGGCAGGCCGATACCCGCCGCTCGGGCCCGCGCCACGAGGTCGGCATACGGTTGGGCATCGAACACCATCTGAGTAATCGCGAACGCGGCACCCGCCTCCTCCTTCGCTGCGAGCGCACGGAGATCCTGGGCCGTATCGACCGATGCCGGATGCTTGTGCGCAAACGCCGCCACACCGACATCGCATCCCGCCGCGCGCATCACCTGGACCAAGTCGGCGGCGTGGCCGAACCCTCCAGGCGCCGGCGTCCACGGGGCACGCGGGCCACCGGGTGGGTCGCCGCGCAACGCCAACATCGCGTCGGCACCTGCCGCCGTCAGCTCTCCGATGATCGTCTCCAACTCCTCACGCGTATGGCCCACCACCGTCAGGTGCGCCATCAATGCCGGCCCAGCCTTGGCGCAGATCGCGCGGGAAACCCGGACAGAAGCGGCGGACCGATCTGCCACGGACCCGCCCGCGCCATAGGTGACCGAGACGAAGTCCGGTGCCACCTCCTCCAGCGCGTCCAGATGCCGCATCAACGCGGCCTCACCCTGCGGCCCCCGCGGAGGGTAGAACTCGAACGAAACGCTGGGGTGCGGGCCGCCAATCGCCGCGACAACCCGGTGTGCGAGGTGCATGGGCCGAGGCTACCGGCTCACCTCCCCCGCCCGTCGCCACCATCGTTCCTGAAGCGTCACGTCACCCGTCCCCGCGGCGCGTACCCTTGGGCCGCATGAGCGACCCGCCCGCCCCGGCCACCACGCCGGGGCGGGCGGACTCGCCTCCCCCGCAGCCCTGGTTCGACCCGGAGGATGTCAGCCGCGCCGTGGCCGGTGTGGCTCGTGAAACCGTCGACACCGCGGTGGCGGCGCTCTCCATGCCTCCCAGAGGACCGCTACCCATACCTCACCTGGACACTGCGGGCCTCGACCTGCTCACCAGCGCCTTCATGGAGGCCGCCGATGGCGGCAAGTACCTTCGCGCCCACCTCGCCCTCACCGCGTGGGGCGCTCTAGGAGGCCCCGACTGCGGGACGGACGGGCCGGCATCGTCCGCTCACACTCTGGCCTACCCGCACATGATCCATCTGGCGGCCGCCCTTGAGCTGTTCCAGATCTCTGCGTTGATCCACGATGACATCGTCGATGCTGCGGACACCCGCCGCGCGCGGCCCTCCGCCCACAAACATCTTGAGGCCGCGTTGGGCGGTCGCGTCGGCCCGGGCTACGCGGAGCGGCTGGGCCGGGATCTGGCGATCCTGCTCGGCGATCTCGCCCTGGTCGCCTCCGAACGCCAGGTCCACCTCGCCATCCGCGACACGAGCAGGGCCACGGCCGGTGCGATCGCAGGCATGCTGGATACCATGCGCGAACAGGTCATGGTTGGCCAGTTCCTCGACACTCTGGCACCGGCGATGCCTCTGGGGTCCCCCCAAGCCGCTATCGAAGACGCCATGGGGGTCGTCATGGCCAAGGCGGCGCACTACTCCGTGACATGCCCTCTTCTGGTCGGTGCACTGGCGGCGGGTGCCGATGAGGCCGAGTGCGCGGCGCTGGCCTCCTTTGGTGCCGCCATCGGTCTCGCGTTCCAGCTCCGGGACGACATCCTCGGCGTTTTCGCCGCACAGCACGACACGGGCAAACCCGCCGATGGCGACCTGAAGGATGGCAAACGCACCGTTCTTGTGGCCCTTGCTCGCCGTAACCTCGCTCCCGGCCCCCGCGACCGCCTCGCCGCGATCCTCGCCGGCGGCGCGGACTCGGTCGACCTCGACGAGGCACGCCGCCTCATCCGCGATTCCGGTGCTGTCGACGACATTGAGCGGGCGATCGCCCGCTACCACGAGGCCGGTCTGGACGCCTTGAGTGCCCTGCCCGGAGTCTCCCGCGAGCCGTTGCGGGCGCTCGCCTGGAGGCTCGTGTACCGCACGGCATGAAACCCGTTCCCGCCCACCGTTCCCCGGTGGCCTGAAGTCTTCCCAGCGTGCCACGTCGCCGCGATGACCTGCGCTGCGTACACTTCGGGGGCGTGGGTACGCCTCGGACAACAGACCCGTTGATCGGCCAGATCATCGACGGTCGTTACGAGGTCGACTCCAGGATCGCCCGCGGCGGGATGGCGGGAGTCTACCTGGCCCGCGATCTGCGGCTCG
>JAISBQ010000273.1 GCA_031266115.1 Bifidobacteriaceae bacterium | reverse complement strand
CACGGCTCCCCACCCACCCGCAGTCGCCTCCCAGATCAGCGAGTTCGCCTACGCGCAGGCGAAGTTCGGCGCGATTCTCGGCCGGCCCCGAATCGCCGATGCCCTCGCCGAGGATTTCGCCATCAAGCAGGTGACATTGCCGGAACTCTTCGCCGTCCTTGAGACCCCCGGTGAGCACAATGTGCTGATCTCGGGCACGTGGTGTGCGGATTCCAAAGAGGCGATCGGCAACGTCGTCGCGGCGGCCCAGACTCACGCCGCGGGCGAACCCCTGTGGTGGTTCGATTTCCAGTTCGATGGGGTTCACGACGGCTTCTCCGCCATCGGCTCCGACGCACCGGGGAACGCGAGCGGCCTCGCCTACCTAGGCGCACGCCTCCTGGATGGCTATCTCACCGGTCTGCACGCCCACTTCGCGGGCGGGTCCCTGCGCTACTTCCCCGATGGCGATCCCGCCCAGCCCCTCGCGACCACCGCCGTCCCCCGGTTCCGCTCCCCGGCGTTGTTCCGTGTCGCCTCAGGCGGCGGGGTGACACGCCAGTGGATTAGGCAGTTGACGGCCCAGGATGTGCAGGACGCGCGCTGGGGGGACCCGACGGGCCCTTGGGATGGCCATGAGGGCGATTACGTGGAATACGAGTACGCCTCCGGTGGTCTCACTCCCGCGATCCGGACAGCCGGATGGGTGGAACTCGCCACCTTCTTCGATCCGGCCTACCAGCCCGGTCCCTCCAGCACGCCCACCGACGATGCCGGTCCCTCCTCCTCCCCGCCCCCCACCTCAACCGGTGGTCCCGGAAAGCCCGCAGCGCCGGGCGTTCCCGACGGCGCATCCGAGGCTCCGGCTCTGCCTCCGTCCCGCACCGGCACCCTCGTCGGCGGAGTTCGGCTTGCGGCGCTCCGCGCACCGATCACGACAGTCAGGGTGGTACTCGGCGCCTCGGTGACAATCCCCATCATCGGTGAGGCCCCCAGCGGCGGCGCGAGCAAGGCGGCGGTGACCTGGACGTCCTCGAAGCTCAAAGTGGCGAGTATCGCGGTGGGGAAGCGATCCGGCATCGTCCGTGTTCCCGTGGGCCGTGTTGCCAAGGTGACTATCAAGGCGTTGAGGAAGGGCACCACGAACCTGACCCTGCGCGCTGAGGGGAGGACCCTCCGGGTCAAGGTGATCGTGGTGGGAGCGAAGGTCAAGCCGGGACGCCTGACCATCGGCCCGAAGAACACGCGCCTGAAGACCGGACACAGCCTCGCCCTGACGGCCGCTCCCACGAATCGCAAAGCAACCGGGATCGTGCCGCGCTGGACCAGTTCCAATCCGAAGGTCGCCGCAGTGGACGCGGCCGGCCGCTTGACCGCCAAGTCCAACGGCCGGGCCACCATCACGGTCCGGGCCGGCGGCGTCACCGCGAGGCGCACCGTGCGCGTCACGTAACCCCAAGCGTGGGTGGGGGCGCCGGTCCGCGCCCGTGCGTCCCCACCCGCACCCCGCTCACCGTCCGCCCGCCGGCGTCCCGCCGCATCCAGTTTCCGTCCATCTCGCCCACGACCTGCCCACGAGGGTCCCACCCACAACCCCGCCCCATCACCTGCCCGTCTCCGCCTCAGACCGCACTCCCACTCGTTTCTTCCGCCGGAAAGGACCCTGCCATGAGTACCCCTTCCTCACCCATTCCCCGAGCGACCCGGCCTCCCGCGACCGGCTCATCCTGGCGGTCCGTTGCCCGGGCCGCCGCCCGCCCACGGTGGGCGCGGGCGGGTGGTGTGGTGGCCGTCATCGGACTGGCGGCGGCCTGCCTGGCGGCGCCCCCCGCGGCGGCTTATGCGCAATCGCCAGCCCAAACCCACGCCCAGCCACAGCCCAATGACGATCCTGTCGATTCTGGTTGCGGTGACGACAACGATCCGATCGACAATCTTCACGGCGACCGGTTGATCCCCAATCACGGCACGGACGCCATCGACGTTCTCCACTACGACATCGACGTCACCTATATCCCGACCGTGCCCTATTCGACCCGCTCGATCCAGGCGACCACCACGATCCAGGCGATCGCCGCGCAACAGCTAGACACTGTCGCGCTGGACCTGCGGCGCTTGGAGATCCTGTCCGCCACCGTTGACGGACATCCCGCGGGCATTGAGCAGCGCAACTTTGACGACCTCGACACCCAAAAGCTGATCCTCACTCCCGCTGAACCCATCTCTGCAGGAGCGGAGTTCGAGGCGACGGTCTCCTACCGGACTGGCATCCTCGATGCTTTCGTCTCCGAAGGCCGCTCGACTCAGGGTTTCAACGCCTCGACCACGTCCAACGGGGCGAGTGTTGTCGGGGAGCCCTTCGGCTCCACCTATTGGTTCCCTGCGAACAACACCCCCGCCGATGCCGCCACGTACGCCATCGCGTTGACCGCACCGACCGCGTTGACCGGGGTCTCGACCGGGCTGTTGGTCTCGGTGGCGGACAACGGTGACGGGACCACCACCCGCGTCTGGTCCCAGCCCAAACTGACCGCGACGTACCAGGTCTTCGCCTCGTTCGGCGATTTCGAGGAGTTCACCGGCACTGTGACGCTCTCGGACGGGAGCACCGTTCCCGCGTGGTCCTATGTGGACGCCACGCTCTATGCTGCCCGCACCGCAGCCGTAGATGCCCTGGTCAACGGCCTAGGCCAAGCGGTACGCGATCTGGAGCAGGTTGCCGGACGGTATCCCGGGGCGGCCGCCGGGTTGATCCTGGAGAACGTCTCAGATGGCCACGGGGAGCTGGCCACGTGGGGAGCCGTCGAGACCCGCGACCGGCCATTCTATGTCGCCGTCCCCGGTGAGAACACCTACATCCACGAACTAGCCCACCAGTGGTTCGGCAACTCGGTGCGCCTGGCCTCGTGGGAGCACCTGTGGCTCAACGAGGGCTTCGCCACCTTCGTCACGGACCTGGTTCTGGAGGCCCGGTACGGCACGGACACTCAGGCCATCTACCGCGACCTGTGGGCCAGCCAGGGTGCCGGGGCGGCGCTGTGGACCGTGGCGCCGGCCGGGATCGTCCTGGAGACCGAACTTTTCGGGGGTCAGAAGTCCGCCTACCGGCGCGGTGCCCTCGCCCTTGCCGCCCTGCGTGAGGCGATCGGCACCGAAGCGTTCGCGGGCCTGCTCACCGCCTGGACTTCCGCCCAGGCCGGCCAGACCGCCACCACCGAGGCGTTCACCGCGTTGGCCCTTCGGGTCAGCGGCGCCGACCGGGCGGGGTTGACGGCACTGTTCGATGCCTGGCTGTGGGGCACCGCTCGCCCGGCGGCCTTCCCGGTTCGCCTCACGGCGGACCCCAAGTACGTGGGAGCCCTATACACGGGCGATCAGGCAAGCGAGGCCTTCGGTCTGGCGAAGGACAACGTGCTGGAACCGGTGACGTATGAGCGGCTCATTGACATCCTCGGTTCGGATGGCACGTACGTGGTCTACTTCGCCTCCCCAGCCAAGGCCTCGGGGGTGGACACAGCGCCAATCGTGGACCTTGCCGCCAAGAGCGCCGGAGTGGGCACGGTCTACTGGTTCGATCCGCTGCTCGATGGCGTGGGCCTGGACATCACCGACGCTTCCCTCCAGGACTCCAACCCCTCGCTCGGGGACTACAACGACCTGTACCTCAGTCTCGTCAACTACTACCTGCCCACCCTGCCTTCGGCATACACCTCGGACGCGTCCTACCTGTTCGTCTACGCTCGCGGCGCGGCGCCGATCCAGGACGGGACACTGGGCGGTCCCCTGCCGGATGCCACCTCGGTGACCGCCTACCGCGCGGCCGCCGATGACGTCTTCGCTGCACTTCCGGGCGATCCCCGCGCCAAGCAGGCCGCGACCCGCTCCGAGTTCGACTACTTCGCCACCCAGTTCAACGCCAAGGCCACCGCCTGGAACGCGAACGGCACCGGAGTGGACAAGACGGGTCTGCCCTCCACGACCCTGTTCGGCGCAGCGGACCGGGACGGGTTCGTTCTGGACTCCATCACCTATCCCGAACTGATCGCGCTGGTCTCCGCGCCCGCGGGCGGCGGACGGTACGCGATCGCTTGGGCGGGATCGTGGTGCCACAACTCCCAGGCCGTGATAGGCGAGATCGCGGCTGTCGCCAAGGCTCGCGGTGCCGGGCGCGTCTATGTCTTCGACACGATCTTCGACGCCACCACCACCCGCATCAACATCCGCAACTCCTTCAACCGCTTCTCGTATCTGTACGGAGACCTGCTGCGCCAGTACCTGCCAAACCTCAAGACTGAATACCCGGTCACCTCGGCCAACCCGTCCGATTACATCGAATACCTCCCCGGCGGAAGCGGCACGGTCTACGCTAGGGCCCCCAAGGTTCAGCTTCCGGTTCTGTTAGGCATCGACCGGTCCACGCCTTCCGCACCCGTCGCCCGCCAATGGATTCGGGCCAACGCCAACGGCACGTACACCGAGTACATGACCGAGTTGGCTCAGGTGCGCGGCCTCAAGGGAACCGCGGCCCAGAAGGCATTCGCGACCGAGGCGATCGACCAAGTCACGGTGTTCTTCGGCGGTACCCCGCCCGCGCGGCCCGGTTCGCCGGGTCCGTCGCCCTCTGCATCAGTACCTGCCGACGATCGCGGCGGCACCGTCCCGGATGCCGTCCCACCTGACGCCGGTGCCCCAGCGCCAGACCAGGCGGGGCCTGGCGATCCGGGGCCGCCGGTATCGTCCACGGGGTCCACCAGAGCCACCGTGAGCGCCTTGACCACGACGTTCACGTCGGTGCGCGTGGTCAAGGGTGCGCGGGTGCGCGTGCCCATTGTCGCGCGGGGGAGCGGAGAGAAGGTCGGGGCTGTCACTTGGAAGTCCGCCAAACCCGCCGTCGCCACTCCGGCCAAGGGAGTCAAGTCCGGTGCCCTCAAGGCGAAACTCGGCGCCAAGACCGTCCTCACCGTGCGGGCGCTGACCGTGGGCTCAACGAAGATCACTGCGACCAGTGCAGGCGGGGCTCGTCTGGTGCTCACGGTGAGGGTGGTGGCCAGAGCGGTCAAGGTCGATGCCGTCAAGGTCACCAGCCGCACCGCCCGCCTGGGGCGCGGACGGTCGGCGGTACTTGCCGCGGCGGTCACCCCTGCGCGGGCGACGGGAGCCGTGGCCGCTTGGAAGTCCTCCAGACCCGGTGTCGCTGTGGTCGATGCCGCCGGGCGGGTCACCGCGAAGAAGAAGGGCACCACGACCATCACCCTTGTGGCAGGTGGAAAGAAGACCACCCGCCGGATCACGGTGACGTGAACCGGCCCGGCCACGACCAGGGCCTGAGCCACACCGTCGCACCCTCCCGACCAACCACCCACCAGGTCTTTCCCGCCTGAGCCGTCCACGAAAGGAGTTCCCAACACCTCACCCGGCACCGATCCCACCTACTCCCTATTCACACACACCCTGCGGCGCGCGGAGTCGCGACATGAACCATCACCGATTCCAAGAAAGGCAAGACCTCACATGTTGACTCACGCACAATTCCGGCGGTCCATCGCTGTGGCCGCCGCCGCGGCACTGGCCGTGACCGGGCTCGCCACGCTCGGCGTCCAAGGCGCTGTTGCGGCAAGCGCCCCGCCTACTACCACCGTCGATTACCTCGCCAACGCCTACACCGCGTTGGAGACCGGCCACGTCTTACGCAACGTCACGTTCGACTATCTGACCAGGCAGTATACGTCTTCAGGCAACACCTACAATCCGGGCATCTTGCGCCAGACCGGCACGTACGCCATCGTCCTGGGAGGGCCGGAAAACCCATCCAGCCAGGCCGCCATCGGGCTCATCGACAAGGTCGCCAAGGCCAAGGGTGTGCCCGTGGTCTACCACTTCGACCCGAAGTTGGATGGCGGCGATCTGGACATCCTCGACCCGTCGATCGCCACGAACACCCAGGATGCGGCGTTCCCCAAACTGTGGGATAACGCCGGCTCGACGTCGGCTCCGGGGCTGAAGGACCTACTGAAGAACGTCGATCCGGGGTACGTCAACTCCGACCAGACGTACCTGCTCGTCTACAACAAGGACCACACCGTGGACGATGCCGGAACGCTCGTGTCCGCGCCGGTTGTCGCCGGGGTCGTCTCTGCCGCCACCACTCTGACAGGCACCGCCGGGACCGCCTACGAGGCGCAGGTTGGGGCCGCCTTCGACGCCGGGTTGGCCCTGGGGGAACCATTCCGCGACTGGTCGTTCTTCGACTATT
>JAISBQ010000249.1 GCA_031266115.1 Bifidobacteriaceae bacterium | reverse complement strand
CACCACCCAAGGCAAAACCCCCCGCGAAGCCCGACGCTGCCTCAAACGCCACATCACCCGCCAACTCCACCGCCAACTCACCCACATCCTCCTTGACAACCAACCATAGAAGGGTCGGCCGGGGGGAGGAGCAGGACAGGGCGGGAGGGATGGAGGGAGGGGAGGGCGGACGGGGAGGGAGGACAGGGAGCACAGAGGACAGGGAGGACAGGGAGGACGGGGGCGGCGTTGTGACCAACGGCTGAGCTTGACCGGGCGGCTCGTGCGCTCGGCGGGTGGCGCCGCGAGGATGGCTGCGGGGCAGCGACGGCCAGCCCCCGAAACGGCACAAGGACAACCGGGGGCGGCGCATGGGGCATACGACACGCATCATCGGCACAGATCAGAGGCATCTCCGCGCTGATCCCCTGCTCAGGACCGTACTCGCGCGTCCGCGGCGAGCGATAGTGGGTCCGCACAGCACGCTCGCCGCGCTCGCGGTGCTCGTTGTGCTCGCCGCTCAGGTGAGCACCGCCCGTGCCCAGCCGCCTGGTCCGGGGTCGTCCGGTCCAACAGGCCCCGCGGTGAGTGCCGCCCGCGCGCACGCCAGCCCGCCTCAGCTCGCCGCGCGACCGATGTCCCCCGCCGGCGGCGAGGGTGCAGCCCACACGCGCCCCTCAACTCCAGACACGGCCCGTCCGACCGGATCACCCACCGGGCCAGCCAACACACGCCCAACAACCCCACACACGGCCCGTCCGACCGGATCACCCACCGGGCCAGCCCACACACGCCCAACTGCCCCGCAAGTCGCGCCGCGCCTGGAGCTCACGGCCACTCGCACCGATATCCCCACGCGGCCTCCCGACACCACCAGTCGGATCAAAGCGACGTTTACGCTGGTCAACACCGGAGAAACCACCGTCGCGGACATCACCCTCACCAGCCCGCTCCTCGCGCATGGGCCCGTCATGGCCGAGTGGCCGCACACCGAGGGGACGTTGAAACCGGGGGAGCGGGTAACGGCGTCTGGACGCTACGGTCCCACCCAGGCCCACATCGATGCCGGCATCCTCACCGACACCCTCGTGGTCCGCGGGGAGGGGCCGGGCGGCAGCCGCCAGGACCCGGCCGATGACGTCATCCACGAGACCACCTTCACTCTTCCGCTCCAGCGCAGGCCATCGGTCAACCTCATCAAGGTGGGCGAAACCCCGCGCCCCACGTCCCCGCCCCGCGCGGGCCAGATCATCGCCATGGTGTTCGCTGTCGCCAACAACGGGAACACCACCCTCACCGACGTCGCCCTCGCCGATTCGCCGCGCGCGGTCGCCCCCAGCGGCGAGACGTGGCCGGGCACACCGGGAACCCTCGCCCCCGGCCAGGCCATGACGGGCACCCTCGCCTATCGGATCACCCAGACCACCATCGATGCCGGACACCTCGTGGCCACGCCGGTCGCCACGGCCGAGCGCCCCGGAGGCAACCCGTCCAACCACGCCGATGACGTCCACGCCACCGTGGGGATCTCCATTCCGCTGAAGACCGTGACCGAGCTGACGCTCTCGGCGACACCGGACCTGTCCGGAGCCGCCGACCCACCGACAGCCGGCCACGAGATGGCAATCCGTTACACGGTGTCCAACACCGGAAACACCACCGTCTCGGACATTGCCGTCACCGATCCGCTACTCACCAGCCCGCCGGTGTTCGACCCGTGGCCCGGCGCAGAACGGGCACTCCTCCCCGGACAGTCGGTCGCGGCGACGGGAACCCACACGCTAGGAGACCCCGAGGTGGACGCCCGATCCGTGAACACCGTCGCGCGGGTGGACGGAGAACGGCCCGGCGGCAAGGTAGCCAACCCGACCGATAACGTCGAGGCCACCTACGCCCTTGACGTGGCGCTGCGCCCGGCCCACGGGCTCGACCTGGTGGCCGGGGCGATCCCGTCGGTCCCGGCTGCGTTCGCTGTTGGCCAGCCGGTAGCGTTCACGCTGGTGGCCAGCAACACGGGCAACCAACCCCTCCGCGACGTTGCGCTCAGGTCTGTCACGCTCGCGAGCCGGTCGGCGGCATCGTCCATCAGAGCGGGAGGCTGGCCCTCAGCTGGCCAGCCTGGCCTCCTCATGCCCGGCGAAACGAGAGTATGGACGGCCATCCACCAGGTCACTCAGGGCGATGTCGACGCAGGGCTGATCACCTTCGCTGGCGAGGTCCACGCGCGCACCCGCCACGGCTCCGCCATCACGCCCGCCGCCGCGCAGGCCGTCCTCGCGCATCCCCAAACCTCGCAGCTCACGTTCACCGCCACGGCGTCGCGCGACCGCATCACCCAGGCGCCGCACGCCGGCCAGGCGATCGGGTACACCTATCGGATCGTCAACACCGGTGCCACCACGCTCAACGGGTTGCGCCTCACCGACCCGGCGCTCCGCGGTCCGGCCGTGTTCGGTACCTGGCCCGACCCGGCCGAACCGGGGACGCTCGCCCCAGGTGAGTGGGTCAACGCCACTGGCTCGGCCGTCCTCATCCAACCCCAGGTGGACGCCGGTTTCGTCACGAGCACCGCCGTGGTTCGCGCTGAGCGTCCATCCGGCGCGCCGAGCGTGGACACCGACGATGTCGTCGCCACCACCCGCATCGACACCGTCCTGCGCAGCGCCACGGGTCTCAGGCTCACGGTGCGGGCAGACGCCTCGGGACTCAAGACTCCCTGCGCGGTGGGCCAGGTCATCGCCCACGAGGTGGAGATCGCCAACACCGGCACAGTGACGCTCACCGATGTCGGCCTGGACCTGACACCTGGGCTCCACCATCGCCTCGCCGGCAGCTCATGGCCCCGGCCCGATGCCGCAGGCATCCTGCGCCCCGGCGAGGTGGCCCGCATCACGGTCCGGCTTGTCCTCACCCAAGCGGACATCGACGCGGGACATGTCGCGGTGACCGCCCGTGGACACGGCCTGCCAGCGGGGGCGGTACCATCCGAGGTGGGGCGCGCCATCGTCCACATGGCCGCGGCCGACACGCCCGTGGGGTACCTCTAGGAGGGCGCCAGCCATCCGGCATACGTGGATGTGATCGGGGCGCCGTCGTCGTGGGGATGCGCTAGGAGGGCATCGGACATCCGGACACCCGGCAAACCGTCGCCGACGGCCCTCGGCATCCGGTACCGTCCCTGATGGGTCTCGGCCGCCCACCGACCGGTCCGCCATGACCCTCAGTGCCCTCACCTCACCCGAACAGGCGGCACCCATGACCGCACCCGTGCCCACCATCGAGGCGCCGGCGCGCGCTCACGCTCCCACACCCTTCGACCGGCTCGCACGGCTGCGCGGCACCACCACGTGGATCTTCTCCACCATGCTCGCCTCCTGCCTGCTGAGCTTGACCGCGTCATTTGTCCTGGCCGTCGACGCAGTGATCCTCGCGGCCAATCCCCTCGCCACGCTGACGTGCAACATCAACGAGGTGATCAGCTGCGGATCGGTCGCACTGGCGTGGCAGGCGTCTGTGTTCGGGTTCCCCAACGCGTTCTTGGGCCTGGTGGCCGAACCCGTGGTCATCACCATCGCCGTCGCCTCACTGGGCGCTGTGCGCTTTCCCCGGTGGTTCATGGCCGCCGCCCAGGTGGTCTACACGGCGGGCCTCGCGTTCGCCTATTGGCTGTTTGCCGAGGCGATGTTCGACATCAAGGCGCTGTGTCCCTGGTGCCTGCTTGTCACCTTGTCCACCACCCTGGTGTTTTCCTCGCTCACCCATGTGAACATCCGTGACAACAACCTGTTCCTGCCCGCCCCGATCCAGCGTCGCCTCGCCACAGCCTGTGCCCGGGGTATCGATCTCGTGGTGGTTCTCGTGTGGCTGACCGCCGTGGTGGTCGCGATCCTTGTCCGCTATGGGGCCGCACTATTCGGGCAGTGACCTCCGCACCCTGCGCACCATGACCTCCGCGCCATGTGGACGATGGCGTCTCCCGCCTACCCCTCCCGCCCCACTTCGTCGAGGACGCCAGCCAGGATCGCCAGCCCTCGGCGTGCCTCGTCAGGGGTGATGATGCACGGTGGGGCCACGTGGATGCGGCTCGCGACGGTGAGAATGAGCAGGCCACGCTCGCGGGCGCGGGCGGCGATCTTCGCCATCGTCGCTGGCCCAGCGGGTTCGCGGGTGGTGCGGTCGGACACCAGCTCGACCGCCCAGAACGCCCCGAGGCCGCGGACCTCACCCACCAGTGGGCAGGTCGCTGCGATCTGGCGCAGGCCGGGGCCGAGGATCTCGGTGCCGAGGCGTGCGGCACCGGCCACGACGTCATCGGCCTCCATGGCCTCGATGTTTGCCCGGATCGCCGCCATCGCCAGCGGATGGCCCGCATACGTGAGTCCTCCGGGGAAGACTCGCTCGGCGAAGCTCTCGGCGATGGGTCGGGAGATCGCCACGCCCCCTGCCGGGACGTATCCGGAGTTCACGCCCTTGGAGAAGGTCATCAGATCGGGTGTGACGTCCCACAGGTCGAGGGCGAACCATGCCCCTGCACGAGCGAACCCGGCCATCACCTCGTCGAGGATCAGCAAGGTCCCGTACCGGTCCGCGATCTGGCGGACCCCGGCGAGATATCCGGGCGGGGGCACGAGGACACCAGCGGTGCCGGGGATGGTCTCCATGAGGATCGCGGCGATGGAATCGGGCCCCTCCGCCTGGATGGTGTGGTCGAGGTGACGCAACGCGCGCTCGGACTCTTCCGCCTCCGTGGTCGCCCAGAACTCGCTGCGGTACAGGTAGGGCCCGAACACGTGCCGGTGTCCCCAGGCGAACTCGTTGGGGATGCGACGCCAATCGCCTGTCGCCACGATGGCGGCACCGGTGTTGCCGTGGTAGGAGCGGTAGAGCGACAGGACATTGGCCCGTCCCGTGGCCAGGCGTGCCAGACGGATGGCGTTCTCGACGGCGTCGGCGCCGCCGTTGGTGAAGAACACCATGTCGAGCTCAGCGGGGGTGTGCCGGACGATCGCTTCGGCCGCCCGCACCCGTGCGAGGTTGGCGGTGGCGGGCGAGATGGTGGTGAGCGTGGCCGCCTGCTCCGTGATCGCGGCCACCAGGGCCGGATGCTGGTATCCAAGGTTCGCGTTGACGAGTTGGGAGGTGAAGTCGAGCCATCGCCGACCCTCGTGGTCCCACAGTTCCGCTCCGCGGCCTCCAGTGATCGTGATTCCCGGCAGATGCCCCTGCACGGACCACGGTGCCAGGATGCGTGACCGAGAAGCTGCGGCGACCGCCGCGTCGAGGTTGGCCCCGCTGAGCTGGTCGAATGCTGTCATGCCGACTATCCCCTTCGTTGACGTGGCCGGTGGGTGCCCACGCGAATCCTCACTCACGCTCACCACACGCGGAAGGGACGTCGAGCGTCACGTCGAGGCCGCCGCCGTCGCGGGGACGGATGGTGAGTTCCGCCGCATGGTAGTCCGCGACGGCCTGGACGATCGCGAGGCCCAGCCCCTGACCCCGATGGGATCCGGTGCGGGCCGCGGCCGCGCGCCGGAACGGCCGGATGAGCCCGGCGATCATCGACTCGGCGACCTCGGGGCCGGTGTTGATCACTGACACGCGGACTGCGTCCCGGCCCATCGCGTCGACGCACACCCGCACCCACCCTCCCGTCACGTTGTGGACGATAGCGTTGTCCACCAGGTTGTCCACCAACCGTTCCAGGAGGGTCGGGTCACCGAGCACCACGACACCGCCGGCCCCGCCGTCACTGTCGGGCCGCTCAAGGGTCAGGTCGACGTCAGCCTTCTGGGCGCCGGCGCGCCGCGACGCGACAACCCGCGCCGCCAGTGTTCCCACGTCCACCGCCTCGTCCATGCGGTCCTCGTCGCTGGCGATGTGGGTCGCACGGGCGAGCACCGCCATGGCATCGATGATGTCGGCGGCGCGGCGGTTCTGGTCCAAAGCGACGCGGGAGGCGACGGCGAGGTCACTGGGGGGAGGGCCGGCATCGTCGGCTAGTGCCAACTCCAGGACCGCGCGTTGGGTGGCCAAGGGAGTGCGCAACTCGTGGGACATATTCGCGACCAACTGGCGTTCGGAGGTGAACGCGGCCTGGATGCGGGCAAGCATCGCGTTGAAGGTGGACGCGAGGTCGGCGAGTTCGTCGGCGGGACCGGATGTGTCGAATCCCCCGGCGAGGTTCGCGGCGTTCATCGCTTGGGCGCGCGTTGTCATCGCTCCGAGAGGGGCCAGCATTCGTCCGGCCATCCACCACCCGGCCGCGACCGAAACGGCCACCATCACGACGAGCGCGACGATGGACCAACGCCAATATTCC
>JAISBQ010000247.1 GCA_031266115.1 Bifidobacteriaceae bacterium | reverse complement strand
AGCGACGGTCGTGGACTTGGACGATCCGGATCAGGCTGACCTCCTCCTCCTGAACCCCAGGCGCCTGATGACGGCGCCCCGTCCAGTGCTGCTGGATGAGTGGCAGCGCGCCCCTCGCGTATGGGATCTCGTCCGCCGCGCCGTGGACGGTGGCGTCCCCCCGGGCACGTTCATCCTCACGGGATCGGCCACGCCCCGTGAGCGCACCCACTCCGGGGCTGGGCGAATCGTCCGGCTGCGGATGCGGCCGATGGCCCTGTCGGAGCGCGGAGTGGCCGTGCCCACAGTTGGCCTGGCCTCCCTCCTGAGCGGCGCTAAGCCGCATGTCGATGGCGACAGTGAATTCGCGCTCGGCGATTATGTTGCGCAGATCATTCGGTCGGGCTTCCCGGGCGTACGCAGGGCCGAGGGACGGAACCTTGAGCGGGCGTTGGACGGCTACTTAGCCCGAATCGTGGAGCACGATTTCCCTGAACTGGGCCATGTGGTGCGCCGACCTCAGGCGTTGGAGGCCTGGATGACAGCGTTCGCTGCCGCAACAGCCTCCACCGCCAGCTATGAGACGATCCTCGATGCCTCGACAGCGGGGAGCGCCGACAAGCCGACGAGAGCCACCACGCTCGCCTACCGCGACACACTGACCCGCTTGTGGATTCTGGATCAACTCCCGGCGTGGTCGCCTAGCCGGAATCGCTTCGCAGCCTTGACCCAGACGCCCAAGCACTTTCTCGCCGACCCGGCGCTCGCGGCGCGGCTACTGGGAGTCGGAGCCGAGGCGCTGATCGACAATCCACGACCAGGCAAGATCGCCCCGAGGGATGGGACATTGCTGGGAGCCTTGTTCGAGCACCTGGCGGCGCTCACGGTCCGTGTCCTCGCCTCTCCGACGGGTGCTAGAACGCGCCACTTGCGCACACGACGCGGCGACCACGAGATCGACTTGATCGTTGAGCGTCCCGACGGTCGCGTCCTCGCCTTGGAGGCAAAGCTTGCACCCATTCCCTCCGACCGCGACGCGGCACACCTGTTGTGGCTCCGCGATCGGCTGGGTCCCGACCTGCTCGACGCTGTCATCCTGACTACGGGTCCAGCCGCCTACCGCCGCCCGGACGGCATCGCCGTCGTCCCCCTGGCGCTTCTCGGACCGTGACACCGGGCGGCGCTGCGACACCGTCCTAGAGGTACCCCACGAAGTGTCCTCCCTCCGCTTCGCTCCGGTCCGGTACTTCGTGGGGACCCCGAGGAAAACTCGGCTCAAGTGCGAGAAATCGAAACACCAAGGTGCCCTAGTGTCAGCTGGAGGTGACACGGCGCAGCTGTGCTCGGCGTCTGCGCCGGGCGGCTTGTCCCGCCACTGCCAGGATCGCGATGGCCAGGGTCACGGCTTCGAAACGCCGGCCCTCGCGTTTCGCCGTGCGCGCTCGTCGGCGCAGGGCGGCGAGGAACTCAGTATCCGAACATCGGCCTTCCTTGGCGCGTCTCAGGTGCGCCGCGAGCGCCGCGCGCGCACGGTCGAGTTGGACGTCGGCGAGTTCTTCGGCATCGTCGGCGGCGATGGCGTTGGTAAGCGACTCCCGCCCCAGCCGCCGCTCACGGGAGGAGTACGCGTTGGCGACCACGGAGAGCCCAGTGCTCGCCGGCCGTCCGCCGATGACGCCACGCGTCTTCGTGGGGCGAGGGTCGTCATCGTCGGTGGTGGGGGGCGCGTGGCGCAAGCGCGCATAGGTGGCGGCGAGGTTCGCCTCGGTGATCTCGCCAAAGGTGCGGCGGCGGCGCGCGAAGTCGGCGCGCAACTCCTCCTGGCGTTCCCAGCTGGTATTGATTAGGCGGTACAGGTCTTCAGCGAAGGTGTCGGCCTGGGGGTCGATCACCAACTCGGGGTGATCGATGTCCGCGGCGAACCAGCGGACCTTGGCGTGGACGTCCAAGGCGATCGGAATGGCGCCCATGCCAAACGGGATCACCTGGGCATGGCCACGCGTCGCCAGAACGATCGGGGTCTCGGCGAATTCGGCCAGACCCGCGGTGGCGGCGGACGGGTCCCCTCGAAGCGGGCGGGCGCGGGTAAGGAACCCCTCTGCGCCGAGGACAGTGGCGAATTCGAGGTCCAACGGGTGGTGCGGGACGGAGTCGATCTCCCACCCCTCGCGCGCGAGCCGGCGAAGCACGGAGATTTCAGCGGCGTAGATGCGATCGGCATCGAACCCGGCGGCCCGTTGAAGCCCGTCTATCGAGCACTGCACGGCGATGCGCCGGCCGGTGTCCCTGGGGCGGGCGGCCAGGTCGGGATACAGGGAGGAGGCGAATGCCGTGGGACAAGGCTGGAAGCACAAGGCTTTGGCCAGCGGTCCAGGCAGATATGTGGCGATCGAGGCCAGTGACCCGGCCGAACGCAGCCCAAACAAGATCGATTCCCGTGCCGTAGCCGCCAGATGCTCCCTGAAAGGTGGCACAAAATCGCCTTGACCCGGGAACTGGTTGTTGCCTGCAGCGAACACCACCAGCGGCACCTCGAACCGTTCCAGCACGTCGCGTGGGATGTTCCACTGCCACCCCGACGCCGAATCTGCTACGGCGTCGCGTTGGAACAGCCCACCGCCGCCAATGACCACCAGATCGGCGGTCTGATTGATTCTGTCGACGATGGCGGCATCCACCCTGCGCCGCAGGTTGCGGGTTTGGAAGACGGAAAACCCCGCACCGGAGCCAGGGCGAGGGCCAGCAGGATCGTCCGAGTCTGCCAGGCGCGGGCGGGCCCTTTCAGGCGGGATGTAGGAATTGAACACCTGGCGAACCGCCTCGAAGAGGACTAGGTCACCGAAGTTTCCGGCGGTCGGGATGTCGAAGTGGAACACGCGCAGGGGGCCGGTCGCTCCGGCAAGGGGGGCTTCGTCGATCGGCACCGTCACCCGCATAGCTTGCCATGAGCGAGTTGTGTGTCCGGTCAGCGTCCTGGAGTGCGGACCCGCCCAGTGAGGAGGCGCCGGGTACCATGGGCGGGTCCCGGCGCAACCCAACGGGAGTCGGGTGCGCGCTGACAAGCAGATTGGGGGGTACCGCCATGAGCAGTCCGGTCTTCCGGCGCAGCGATGTCTTTGTTCACCCACAGCAGTACGCGCCGCCGCCAGATGCGCCGCCGCAGTCCACAATCAGTGCGGCGAGCCTGGAGCAGGCATACCAGCGGCCACCCGCGACCGCTTATCACACCGGCCGCATGACCTACGACGACGTGATCGTCAAGACACTGGGACTGCTTGGGCTCATCGTGGTCAGCGGGGTGGCGACATGGATGCTTGCCCCACCCCTGATGCTCCTTGGGGTGGTCGGTGGGCTGGTGCTGGGGCTGATCTGCTCTTTCAAGCGCGAACCGAGCCCTGCGCTGATCGTCAGCTACGCCGTCTTCGAAGGGATGGCGCTGGGTGGGATCTCCGGGTTCTTCGAGGCTCGGTGGTCCGGGATCATCCTGCAGGCCGTGGTGGCGACCGTGGCCGTATTCGCGGCAGTGCTGGTGCTGTACCGGTCCGGGAAGGTCCGCGCCACCCCGAAGATGACCCGGTTCGTCCTCGCGGCGATGCTCGGCTACGTCATCTTCTCGGTGATCAACCTGGTGCTCGTGTGGACCAACGTGTTGCCGGACTTCGGGCTTCGGTCCATGTCCGTGATGGGGGTGCCGCTGGGTTTGGTCGTGTCGGTGCTCGCCATTCTCCTCGGCGCCTATTCGTTCCTCATCGACTTCGACTACATCAAGTCTGGGGTCGAGGCGGGTGTGGCCGGCCGCTACGCCTGGACCGCGGCCTTCGGCCTGACGGTCACGTTGGTCTGGCTGTACCTGGAGTTCCTGCGTGTCCTCGCCATCCTGCGGGACTAACCGCATCCGAGCTTGCCCCTCGACCGCCTGGTGTCCACCGAGCGGATCCTTGATGAGGTGGACCATCCCGAGCGGCCGGACTTGCTGCACGCGCTTGATGAGTTGTTCGCTCACCTTGATGTCGACACTGCCGTGCCCGGCATGCCTTCTGGGAACATCGCCGACCCGGACGACCAGCCGATCCTTGACGCGGTGGCGGGCGGCGATCCCGCTCCCAGCCCGTTCACCGGCGGAGGTGGGGGGATTCGAACCCCCGAGGGCTTGCACCCAACACGCTTTCCAAGCGTGCGCCATAGGCCACTAGGCGACACCTCCCGGCCAAGCCCCATGAGGATACCCGATGAGCTGGACCCCCCACACGACCCTGCCGAGGCAATGGTGGACCCTGGCTGGGCGCGCCATTTGTCGAGTTTCAGGTTTGCGGGCTCTGGAGCCCGCCTGGAGCCCCAAAACCTGAAACTCGCCGTCAGATCCGGCCCCGAGCACCGCCGACCCTTCTATGGTTGGTTGTCAAGGAGGATGTGGGTGAGTTGGCGGTGGAGTTGGCGGGTGATGTGGCGTTTGAGGCAGCGTCGGGCTTCGCGGGGGGTTTTGCCTTGGGTGGTG
>JAISBQ010000220.1 GCA_031266115.1 Bifidobacteriaceae bacterium | reverse complement strand
CGCGCAAGGCAGCGGGCCGATGCACACGGCCGGCCTCCTCAGGGACGTGCGTGTCGACGATCCGGTCAAGGTAGCTGTCGAGTAGCGACCGGTGGGCGGGACGTGGTGCCGCGCGAATCCCGGGAAATCCCGAATCGAAGATCTCTCCGACATAGTCATGGACACCCACATCAGTCCGTCCCGCGAGTGCGGGCCGCGCACCGGCCATCAGGTCAGCGAAAGAGATCGATGGCGCGTCGATGCCCCGCTCTGGCATTGACAGCGGGCGCATGAAAGCCCGCACAATCCGTCCAGCACCAGGGTGAAGCCGCGCCTCGACAGGGGGATAGGCCGGGCTCGCAAGCAGGAAGCGCCCCGGTTCGGGCGAGTGATCAACAGCGTGGCATAAGACATCCCATACATCGGGAACCCGCTGCCATTCGTCGACAAAAGTGGGCGAGCGCCCATTGAGGATCAACTCAGGATCTGTCGCCACATTGCGTCTGGTGACCGTTCGGTCCACGGTGAACGTCTCGGCAGCTCGCCGCGACGCCGTGGCCGTCCTCCCCACACCCTTCGCACCCTCGATCGCCACCGCAGGCAAGTACGTGAGCCACTGATCGAGTTGTTCGTCGACAATGCGCGCCTGTACTCCACTCGCCTACTCACCACCCACGAGGCTCCCACAGTACTGTTCACGAGGCGCCGGTCCTCGGACCGGTGGCCTCACCCCGCCGTCCATGTGGCCGGGCACATCTTGCCGGTCGCTGCAACGAATTGGGCGGCCTTGACCTTGCGGACCAACTCCTCCGCCTTGCGGGCGACCGGACCGTCGGAAATCTCGATCGCCTTGATCTGGCGCGCGGGGTCCACCACGAACGTGGCCCGCTCGGCCACGCCTGCCCCGTCGATCAGCACACCCAGCGCCCGGGTGAGGTCCTGGGTGTGATCGGCCAGCATCGGGAACTCCAGGTCGCCGATCATCGTCGTGGATTCCGCCCACGCCTGGTGGGCGTAGTGCGAGTCGGTGGACACCGCAAAGATCTCCACGCCCATCCGCTGGAACTCGGCGTAGTGCTCGTGGAGGTCGTACAACTCGGTGGGACACACGGTGGAAAAGTCCGCCGGGTAAAAGAACAGCACGGACCAGTGCCCTGCCAGGGCATCTGCGGACACATCCTCGAAAGCCCCGGCATGGTAGGCCCTCAGTGCGAATGAGGGTACGGGGGTATTGAGCAAAGACATCAGGGGTGTCGCCTTTCGTGAAGTAGAAGAGATTTCCCGTGCCCGCCAACGCGGCTCGGGTGCGAATTACACGTTTCCGTCGAACAACGAGGTGACCGATCCGTCATCGAACACCTCGCGGATCGCCCGCGCGATCAGGGGAGCGATGGACAGTACGGTGAGACTCTCCGGCCGCTTGTCCTCGTCCTGGGGCAACGGCAGAGTATCGGTGACCACCACCTCCGAGATGCGCGACGCGCGCAACCTCTCGAAGGCAGGCCCCGACATCACCGCGTGAGTAGCCGCCACCAGCACGTCGGCGGCTCCGTTCTCAAACAGTGCGTCCGCAGCTTGCACGATGGTCCCGGCTGTGTCGATCATGTCGTCCACGATCACGCAGGTGCGCCCCTCGACCTCGCCCACCAGTTCGTGCACTGTGACCTGATTGGCCACGTTGGGGCTGCGGCGCTTGTGGATGATGGCGAGCGGTGCCCCCAACCGATCCGACCACACATCCGCCACCCTCACACGTCCCGCATCCGGCGAGACGATCGTGAGCTTTGCCCGGTCCACCCGGCCGCGCACATAGTTGGCCAGCAGCGGCAGCGCCCACAGGTGGTCCACTGGCCCGTCGAAGAACCCCTGAATCTGCGCAGTATGCAGGTCGACGGAGATCAACCTCGTGGCGCCGGCAGTCTTGAACAGGTCGGCCATGAGCCGGGCGGAGATCGGCTCGCGTCCCTTGTGCTTCTTATCTTGACGGGCGTATCCATAGAACGGACAGACCACGGTGATGGTGCGCACCGAGGCTCGTTTCAACGCATCGACCATGAGCAGTTGCTCCATGATCCACTTGTTGATGGGCTGGGTATGGGACTGCAGGACGAAGGCGGAGGCTCCACGCACCGACTCGGAGAAGCGGACGTAGATCTCGCCGTTGGCGAAATCGTAGGCGGAGGTCGGGACGAGCTCACAGCCGAGTTCGCCGGCGACGGCGTCGGCGAGTTCCGGGTGGGCCCGTCCTGACACCAAGACAAGCCGCTTCTCGGTGTCGTGGCTGATGATCCCGCTGGTCACGATGGCAAGCCTTCCGTGTGGGTGCATTCGGTTGCCGGAGAATCCTCGGTGGTGAGTGCCGCTGCCGCGGCGATGTCCGCGTCGGTGCCCGGGCGCCGGGCGGCTACCCAGCCTTCCGTGGTGCGTTGGTGGACATCGGAGACGGCGAGCGCGCCGGGTGGTACGTCATGCCTGATCACCGACCCAGCGCCGGTGTACGCGCCGGCTCCCACCCTCACCGGTGCCACGAGCATGGTGTCCGATCCGATCCGCGCATGCGGGCCCACCACGGTCTTGGACTTCGAGACACCGTCGTAGTTGGCGACGATGGTCGCCGCACCAATGTTGGCACCCTCCCCGACGATGGCGTCCCCCACGTAGGACAGATGCGGCACCTTGGCGCCGTCCCCGACATCGGCGGCTTTCAGTTCGACGAAAGACCCAGCCTTGGCGCGCTCACCGAGCACGGTGCCAGGCCGAAGGTGCGTAAACGGGCCGACGTTGGCCCCCGGTCCGATGATCGCGTCCACGGCGTGAACCCGGTTGACGATGGCTCCCGCTCCGACGCGCGTGCGCACCAGCGTGGTGTCCGGGCCGATCACAGCGTCGCGTTCCACCGTGGAGCCGGCGTGAATGATCGTGCCGGGCAGCACAGTGACGTCCGGGGAGAGCTCCACATCGACATCAATCCACGTGGTGGCCGGGTCGAGGACGGTGACGCCTTCGGTCATTGCCTCGATCAGGCGGCGTCGGTTGAACTCACGGGCGAGGACCGCCAACTGGACCCGGTCGTTGACACCCCGGACCACATACGGATCGTCGGCGAGGATCGCACGCGTCCGTCCGCCATTGGCTCTGGCCAGCGCGACAACATCGGTGAGATACACCTCACCCTGCGCGTTACCTCGCCCAAGTGCCGCAAGCCCTGCCCGCAAGACGCCCAGGTCGAACACGTACATGGAGGCGTTGACCTCGTCAATGGCGCGCTCGGCCGGCGTCGCGTCGCGTTCCTCGACGATCCTGAGTACGTCTCCCGTGGTGGCGTCCCGCACAATCCGGCCATACCCGACAGGGTCATCCACGCGCGCGGTCAGAAGCGTCACTGCGTTGGCGTCGGCGACGTGAGCCGCGCGCACTTGAGCGAGCGTGGCACCATCGACGAGTGGCGCATCAGCGGGGATGACCACCACATCGCCGCCAGGCGCGGATGGGTGGGGGCCGGCATCGTCGGCGTGGGAGGCAGCATCCAGCGCGGCGATGGCGCACTGAACGGCCCGTCCCGTCCCCGGGATCTCATCCTGATCGGCGATCAACACCTCGGGGACGATGGCGCGCGCCGCCCCGGTGACGCCTTCGCGCCCGTGGCGGACCACCACCACGATCTGCCGCGGGTCGAGGTCCTTGGCGGCGGCGAGCGCATGGCCAAGGAGGGTCCGTCCGGCGATGGCGTGCAAAGGCTTAGGTGTGGCCGAACGCATCCGTGTGCCCTCACCTGCGGCGAGGACCACCACGGCGGTGGGTCGCGGATAAGTCAAGGTGCTCTTCCCGGTGGTCGGGTCGGCCCGCTGCGGCGAGTCGGACAGTGCCGCGTTCATCCTAGCGTCGCGGCCGGCCACCCGTGACCCGCAGGGGATTGAATCGCCCTGGGTTTTGTGGAGACTCTGATCTAACACA
>JAISBQ010000106.1 GCA_031266115.1 Bifidobacteriaceae bacterium | reverse complement strand
AACCACCTCACGCGCCGGACACGTGTGTTCGGTGCTGTCAGCGCGACCCTGGCCGCGCTGGCGATGTCGGCGGGACCGGCTTTGGCCGATCCACCGGCGGAAACCTACCCGGCACTAGCAGGCACCGGGTCGGACACCACCCAGTACGTGCTGAACGGCCTGGCGGGCGTCATCCCGGCCATCGGCTCGTACGACGCCATCGACCCTTCCACCGGTCTGCCTGGCGGAGCCATCCAGACTCGCGAAGACGGGCCATCCTTCGCCCGGCCCAACGGGTCCAGCAACGGGATCAAGGCACTGACCGGCTCAGTCAACGGCGCGCCCTGGCAGGGCACCGTCATCACCGGGCAACTCGACTTCGCCCGGTCCTCCTCAAGCCCATCCCAACCGGGTTCCGATCTGACGTTCATCCCGTTCGCGTTGGACGCGGTGAGCTATGCCTTCTCCGCCTTCGGCAGCGCCTCGGTCCCGACCTACTTGACCATCGCTGAACTGGCTGACATCTATACCGGTGACACCACGACCTACGTGGACCTCAACGGTGTGACACGCAACTATGTTCCGCTGCTACCCCAGGCTGGTTCGGGGACCCGCGCGTTCTTCCTTTCCTCCCTTGGACTGACCGAAGGCGATGTTGCGTGGATCACCTCCCCGACAGTGCAAGAGAACGATGGCTCTGAGATTGATGCGATCGGCGAGATCGTCCCGTTCTCGGTGGCTTCGTGGATCGCGCAGTTCAACGGAGTTGTTCCGCAAACAATCCTCGAAAGCGACGTGAATCTTGGTGCTCTCGATGACGAGTTCGGCGTCACCCCACCCATTGACGGTGGGGTACTCAACCCGGACTTCCCCTTCACCCGACTGGTGTTCAACGTGGTCGAGACCGCGCGTCTGGCTGGCATTTCCCCAGCGGATGTGTTGCTGCAGAACACGTTCATGGGTAGCTCGTCGTCGGTGTGCCAGGCAGCGGCAACCATCACCGAATACGGGTTCGCGACGATCCCGAACTGCGGTGACACCTCGACCTACAAGAGCGGCTACGTGCAGCCGTGAAGCACGCCCAACAACAACAGAAAGGACACATTGTCATGTTTTACTCCACGATCGCCAGGCGAGCCCTGGTCGCAGTTTCGTCCGTCGCGCTGGCGGCTTCCGCACTGGCAGCGGCCTCACCGGCGGCGTTTGCCGATGACCCGCTCAAGCTCGGCGATTTGCAGGTTCAACCCGCTTCGGGCCAGATCGACCCGAACGACAAGACGGTAGGTTGGCTGACCTCTCTCGACACGAATGTCGGCCAGGTTTGCCCTGCCGGGTTCCACGACCGCTCCAACCTCCACGCCATCATCAACGGCACTTTGAGGTCGACGGCAACTGCCAGCGCGATGAGGGCGGGTATCGAATACCCTGGCAACTCTGCTGGAGTCAACGACGGCGAGACCTCGATCCACCGTGAGGGGATCTACGTCTCGAACACGACGAACTCGTTCCCGTGGAACCTGACGGTTCTGGACTGGACCGTTGGTGCGACGCTTGAGATGCGTGTCACCTGCCAAGCGGCGGCTGTCTATGCCCCAGCCACCGACCCGTACTATGCGGCAGCCATTGAGGTCGAGCCGGGTGGCGCGTGGCACGTGGTAGCGGCGCAGGCACCCACCCCGGCCGACACCGCCGAGGCCGACATCAATGTTGTGGTGCCGCAGGCCGAGCAGCCTCCCACGCCTCCCGAGGGGCTGAAGCTGACCGCCAAGCCTGGAGATGTCACGCTGACCTCCGCCGACCAGCGCGTCGACGGCCAGGTGTGGCAGGCCACGGGGACGCTCGGCACCACCACGGTGGATGACGACCGTCAAGACGCCGATGCCGACGATTGGTCGCTGACCGGTCAGGCGTCGAGCTTCTCCGACGGTGGGACCGAAACCATCGCCGCCGCCAACCTCGGCTGGACGCCCACCAAGGTGTCCGGTCAGGGCACCGCCGGTGCGGCCATCGCGCCGAACGCCAGCGGCGGCCTGGGTGCGTCCCAGACCTTCGCCACCGGCCAGGCCTCCGATTCGGCGCACGTTGCCACCAGCCTGACCGCTGACCTCGCACTCGACGTGCCAGCGGCCACCCCGGCTGGGACGTACGCCGCCACCCTGACGCTGACCCTTATCTAGGACAGCGCCAACAGGCGCGGGCGCCAAGATGCTGGCCGCCGCGCCAATCTGAGAGCGACCGGTCGCCGCCCACGGGCCGCGCGGTGACCGGTCGCCACCTCAGACCCGCCCGACCGCAGGCTCCACCCCTTGCCACCTCATAGGAGCACGATGACCACGCCCGTCCCTCGACCTACCCGCTTCGTTGCGCTCGCCCTGACCACCGCGACCCTTCTCGCTTGCCTGTCCGCGACGGCATCGGCCGCCGACACCCCGGAACCCACCGCCACCCCGAGCGGCTCCACCGAACCCGCCGCTCCGGCATCGTCCGCCGATGGCGATCCCTCCGATGATCGAGAGGTCACCTGGTCCGTCAGGCCGGCCACCGAGGCCGGACCGGACGGGAGGCACGTGTTCGACTACCAAGTTGGCCCCGGGGACACGATCACCGACTGGATGGCCGTGACCAACTACTCCGAGCGTCCGGCCACCTTCCAGGTGTACGCGACGGACGCGACCACGGACTATGACACGGCCGCGTTTACCCTGATCGGCGCCGATCAGGGACCGAGCGACCTAGGAGCGTGGACCGCCGTGGATGCCACCACCTCGGCGTGTGCGGACGATCCAGCACTCGGCGCGGCGGATTGCGCTTCGCCGGTCGGGTTCGAGGTGGCGCTCGATCCGGGCGAGACCCGCCAGTTCCCGTTCACGACCGCGATCCCCCGCGATGCCGCGCCAGGAGACCACGCGGCAGGGTTGGTCGCCTCGTTCCAGTCCGAAGGAGTGAACAACCAGGGCGCCACGGTCAAGATGGCCCAACGGGTCGGCGCCCGGTTGTACGTCCGGGTGGACGGGCCGCTCACCCCCGCAATCACCATGAGCGGGGCCGTGATCTCCTACCTGGGGACCTGGAACCCGTTCGGCCGTGGCGCCGCGCGGATCGGCTTCGATGTGACCGATATCGGCAACACGCGCCTGTCCGCCGAGGCACGAATCCGGCTCACCGGGCCGTTTGGAATCCACCTCGGCGACGCGACGCTCGAGCCGGTGAATAACCTCATGCCCGGCGGGACGGCCCATGTCACCGCCGATCTGCCGGGCATCGCGCCACTGTTCTTGCTGTTCGGGCGGTTCGAGGTCACCCCGGTGGGCGCAGACGGGATGGTCTCCACCGACGAACTCCCCGGCGTCCTCACCGCCGACGCCTCGGTGCTCGCCATACCGTGGACGGCGTTGGCGCTGATTGCGCTCGTGGTGGGAGGCGGGATCGGGACCATCGCGCTGCGCCGCCGCTTCCGCCGGCGTTGGGCCGAGGACATGCAGGCCCTTGAGGACGAGCTTCGCCACGAGAACGGCGACGCCGACGATGCCGAGTACCCTGCCACGCGCAGCGCCCACCATCCAGCCCCGACGGACAGAGCCCTGGCAGGCACTTCCAGCAGTGCACCCGAGGCGTATCGCGGATCATCGTCTGTGTACGGCGTCGAGGATGTCGCGCGATGAGGATGCCGCGGCCGGTGGCGAGGCGTCTCGCCGGATTCTCGCTGGCAGCCAGCCTGTGCGCGCTGGCGCTCGTCGGCCTGAATGCGCTCGCTGCACCGGCGGATGAACCGAGCGACAGCGACGTCACTATCGTCGTGCCTCCGGCGGGGCCGGCGCCATCCGACACGGGCGCGCCGCCACCGGACACAGGGCCGGCGCCATCCGATACCGGGACGCCATCGGACGCACCGCCGGCGCCAGGAGAGGATCCGCCGGGAGGGGGGCCAGTCCTGGGCCCGCCCTCGCAGGTCCCGGCCACCGGCACGGCTTCGCCCAAGAAGTCCACCACGCCCAAGAGCACCAAGAGCGCGAAGACCACCACCAAGCCGACACCCAAGCCCAAAGCGACACCCAAGCGGACCCGCGGCTCGGGCTCGGGCTCCGGCGGCGGAGGCACTGACGGCGGAGGCGAGGTCCCTCCATCGAGCAGTGACACTCCGGTCGCGGACGATGGCGTTCCACCCTGCATCCCGAGCGAACCGCCTCTTCCCACGGCGCCGGCGGCCGTGGCCGATGCCGAGGTCACCGTGGACAAAGAGATCCATCTGCCCGGCGACGAAGCGACGGCGTCCGCCCCGGGATTCGGTCCCGCCGAACAAGTGCAACTCGCTTTGCTGTCCACACCGACCCTGATCGGCACGTTCACGGCGGATTCAACAGGGCAGGTCACCGCGGGGTTCTCCATCGCACAAACGCTCACGCCCGGCACGCATGTCGCCCAGTTCACGGGCTGGTGTGGACGGATCGCCACCGGTGATGTCGTGGTAGGAAGCCCAGGGATTCCGGCATCCGTCGATCCCGAGGGGTCGCGGTCCTGGCCGTGGTGGCTGCTCGTGGTGCTCGCGGTGTGCGTGGGCATCGGCGTGTGGCGTCTGATCGTGTGGCGCCGGCGGCGTCGCGAGGAAGAAGAGGACGACTATGACGACGATGACGACGACATCGACGATGGCGGCCTGGGGCTGAACGCCGATGGCGCCGTGGACGGGGGTTCTGGCAGGCCCGCTCCGTGGCCGGGACCCACCAAGGACGCGCCGTGAGGATCGACGCGGCGACCAGCGGCGCGGGGGGCATCGGGATCGTCCCGAGCGAAGCGGGCAGATCGATTCCCGACCAGGCGCGTGGCAAGGCGCGCCTACGTCGCCGCCCCCCGCGCTCCCCCAATCCACGCGCGTCCGCCAAGGCTCGGCAGCGAGCCGCGGCACGGGCGCAAGCGCGCGCGCATGCTGGACCCCGGCCCCCTGTCCGGCGCGACGGGAGGTGGTGGGCGGGCGCCGCGATCCTCACGGTGTCGATGCTGCTCCTGGCGTTTGTGGGCCACGCGGCGGTGGTATCCGGCCTGCAACATCGGCGAGCGCAACTGGTCGCCTATGACTCCCTGCGCGTGACCCTCGCCAAAGCCGAGACGCCCGTTGGCCAACTCGACTACGCCGGAAACATGGTGGAGCCTGGCACGCCAATCGCCCTGTTGGAGATTCCCGCCATCGGACTGACCGAGGTGATCCGCGAGGGCACCACCGCCCAGGTCTTGCGCGGTGGCGTTGGCCATCGGCGCGACTCCGCCACCCCGGGGCAGGCCGGAACCGCCGTGCTCCTCGGACGCCACACCACCTATGGCGGCCCCTTCGGGAAACTCGCGTTCCTGGTCCCGGGTGACACCATCACCCTCACCACCGGCCAGGGAGTCCACACCTACCGGGCGGTCGCCTTGCGCCGGGCCGGCGACCGGCTTCCAGCCCCGCTGCGAGCAGGCCAAGGACGCCTCGAACTTATGACCGCCGACGGCCCCGCCCTGTTCGCCACCGACATCCTGCATGCCGATGCCGAACTCGTCTCCGAGGTGCAACCTGCAGCGGCCAAAGTCATGGCCTATCCGGCACTGCCCACCACCGAGCAGGCGATGGGCCAGGACACATCCGCCCTGTTCAGCGCCTTCTTCGGTCTGGTGTTCTTCGCCGCTGCCGGAATCGGCCTGTGGTGGCTGTGGCGCACCTGGGGCCGCTGGCACGCCTGGCTTGTCGGCGCTCCTGTCGTCCTGGCCCTCGGCATCGCCTGTTCCGACACCATCATCAACGCCCTCCCCAACCTCCTGTGAGTGCCATGAACCCCACCGCCAACCCCGTCGCTGCTGACATCGCTTTCGAAGCCGAACCGGCATCGTCCACCGAGGTCACCATCACGGGGCCAACCAAGCCCACCGACCCCACCGACCCCACCGAACCCATGCGGCCCGCGTGGCTCGCCGTGACCAGCGAGCCCCGGAGACCCGACCCGGCCTACGCACCGGCACCGGCGGCCGCGGCCGGGCCGCTGCCCACCCGACCGGCCCTGTCGCAGATCGAGGCGCGCCACGTCTCCGCATGGTTCGGCGCACACAAGGTCCTTGAACGGGTGTCGCTGACCATGCCGCCCGGCCACGTGACAGCGCTGATCGGTCCATCCGGGTGCGGGAAATCGACCTTCCTGCGCATCCTCAACCGGATGCACGAGCTGGTGCCCTCGGCGGCGCTGGCCGGCGAAGTGCTGCTGGACGGCGCAGACATCTACTCATCAGCCCGCAAGGTCCAGGACGCGCGGCGCCACATCGGCATGGTGTTCCAGAAGCCCAACCCTTTCCCCGCGATGTCGATCTACAACAACGTCATCGCCGGACTCAAGCTGACAGGAGCCAAGACCAGCCGGGACGCCAAAGACGAGATCGTCCGCCGGTCGCTGGTCAGCGCCGGACTGTGGAAAGAAGTGAAGGACAGGCTTCGCGAACCCGGAGGCGGCCTGTCCGGCGGTCAACAACAGCGCCTGTGCATCGCCCGCTCGCTGGCCGTCACGCCGCGGGTCCTCCTCATGGACGAGCCCTGCTCGGCACTCGACCCGACATCCACCCGTGTCATTGAGGCGACCATGGAGCAGCTGCGGCGTGAGGTGACCATCGTCATCGTCACCCACAACATGCAGCAGGCCCAGCGCGTATCCCAGCAGTGTGCATTCTTCCTGGCCACGCAGGGTAAGCCGGGCGTCATCGTCGAATATGGGGATACCGACGCGATGTTTGCCGAGCCGCAGGATTCGCGCACCTTCGACTACGTCAACGGGAGGTTCGGATGACCGAAAGCCACGGCCTGGCATCAGTGGCATCGGCGGACACACCTCGTCCGGTCAGCCCCGGGCGCTCGCGCGGCGACCAAGCATTCCGCATCGGCGCCCATGGTGGCGGAGTCACGGTGCTGGCGATCATGACCCTGGTGGGCCTGTTCTTGGCGATCCGCGGTGCTGAAGCCATCGATACCGCAGGCGGCTCGTTCCTCACCACCCAGGATTGGGAGCCGAATTCCGGCAGGTTCGGCATCGCCGCCGTCCTGTTCGGCACCCTCGCCATCGCCGCCATTGCGATCTGTGTTGCCCTCCCCCTGGCCCTGGGCACCGCGACCTACATCTCCGAATACGCCCCCGAGGCGATACGGCGGGCATTGATCGGGATTGTCGACCTCATGGCAGCTATTCCCTCGGTGGTGTATGGCCTGTGGGGGATGTTCTGGTTAGAGGGCTCAATCCTGCCGGTGGCCCAATGGATCAGCACGTACTTCGGGTGGATTCCGATATTCGCAGTCCCCGACTTCGACCCCACCGATCCACTCGCCACCCCCACGGTCTTCACGGCGTCCGCGTTCTTGGCGGGTCTGGTGGTCGCGATGATGGTCGCCCCTATCGCGGCAAGCATCATGCGCGAGGTGTTCGCCCAGGCCCCCGAGGGTGAACGGGAGGGCGCGCTCGCCCTCGGCGCCTCCAGGTGGGGAATGATCCGATCGGTGGTCTACCCATTTGGCGTGGGAGGAATTGTGGGGGGCACCATGCTGGGGCTCGGGCGCGCGCTCGGCGAGACCATTGCCGTCTACCTGGTCATCTCCCCCGTGTTCGTCATCCAGCCCCACATTCTGCATAGCGGGACCAACTCGATCTCCTCACTCATCGCCCTCAAATATGGCGAAGCCAGTGCCTTCGAATTGTCCGCACTCATGGCGGCGGGTTTAGTCCTGTTTGCTATTACCATGCTGGTCAACTTCGGTGCCGGCATCATCATCCAGCGTTCCCGTTCGGGTTCGGCGAGCTAGCAGGAGACGGACGATGACGCCCCGCACTGTTGATTCCATTCCCACCACGGGTCTCTCGCCAGTAGACGCCGACGGCTCGGTGCCAGCGGATGGTGAGCGGCGGCATCGTCGGGCGGTCCTGCCCGGGCGGTTCACCCGAACCCACGTGGTGGGCGACGACGGGTTGATCGAGACGCCTGGCGGGCCCGACGTGCCACGAACGGTCTCGCGCCTGCACCGGGAGGACGTGTTACGGCTGGTGGGGGCGATGGTCGCCGCCGTGGCGACCACCGCTGTGCTGTTCACCCAGGTCCTGCCGCTGAACGGGGCGCTGGCCTTCGCTCTGGTGGCCTACGTGCTATTTCTCGGGTTCTACACAGTCCTAATCAGCTTCGATGCCGACCGAGTGACCATCATGGACCGGACGGCTGGGGTGGTGATCCATTCGGCCGCGGGCGTGCTTCTCGCCGCGCTGATCGTGGTGATCGTGTTCACGGTGGCGCGCGGGGCGGTGGCGTTCCGGCATTCCAACTTCTGGGTTGAGGACCTGTCGTTCGCCGGGCCGCTCGACCCCCTGACCATGGGTGGGATGGCGCACGCCGCCCTGGGGACGCTCATCATGATCGCGTTCGCGCTGGCCATCTCGATCCCGCTGGGCGTGTTGTGCGCCGTATTCTTGGCCGAGTTCCCGAGCCCGTTCGCCCGAATTGTGCGCACCGTGGTCGAGGCGATGACCGCCCTGCCGTCCATCGTGTGCGGCCTGTTCATCTACGCGACCTACGTGCTGATCTTCGGCTTCGACAAGTCCGCCTTCGCGGCGTCTTTGGCCATCACCATCATGATTCTGCCGATCATCGTGAGGTCCGCCGATGTGGTCTTGCGGCTTGTGCCCGCCACGTTGAAGGAGGCGGCGCTGGCCACCGGCGCCTCGCACTGGCGGACCGTCTGGCACGTGGTGCTGCCCACCGCACGTTCCGGGTTGATGACGGCGGTCATCCTCGGTACCGCCCGCGGGATCGGGGAGACAAGTCCGGTGCTGCTGACCGCCGGCTACACCACGTTTGTCAACCTCAACCCGTTCTCCGGGCCGATGGTTTCCCTGCCGTTTGCCACGTTCACCCTGGTCAAGTCGCCAGAGCCGACCCAGATCGCCCGTGGCTTCGGTGCGGCCGCTGTCCTGATGGTGCTGGTCTTTGTGCTGTTCGCACTCGCCCGGCTCCTGGGGGGCACGGGCGGGGGGGTGCTGTCGTCGGGGGCCTGGGCTCGTGCCAAGGCCGCGTCCGCGCGCGACGCCGCGCGCTTCAGAAGGAAGCGTCGGTTGGCGCGGGCGGCCGCGCTCAATCGCGGGGCGCAGGTGAGCAGAAGGGAGCAACGACCGTGACAAGCGAGGCGCGGGGAAGGGAATGGGGCATGGCGAGGATGAGGGCATGGATTGGAGCGAGGGTAGGGGCACGGGTAGGGGCTGGGGCTTGGGTAGGGGCTCGAGCCGGGACCGGAGTCGGGGCGCGGACCGATGCCGAGGCGCCGGTAAGGATCAGGGCTGGGACCGGCATCGGACACTGTGGGCGTGGCAGGCGCGCGAGTCTCGCCGGCGGCCTCGCGGCCGTGCTCGTGGCGGCGGTGATGACGAGCGGCTGGCAGGCGGCGGCCGAAGGGTCCGTGCATGCACCCATCGTAGGATCCGGATCGACGTGGTCCGCCAATGCGCTCCAGGCGTGGATCACCAACGTGTGGGGGAACTACCAATGGAAGGTGTCATATACGGAATCGGGATCCACCCAGGGTCGCAACGATTTCGCTAACGGTACAGTCGATTTCGGGGTATCGGAGATCCCCTATCAGATCGCCAACAGCAACGAGGGCGATCCTCGACCTCGACGCGGGTACGTGTACATGCCCATCGTCGCCGGTGGCACGGCATTCATGTACAACCTGGTAATCGGCGGGAAGAGAGTCACCAACCTGCGTCTGTCCGGAGATAGCTTGGCCAAGATCTTCACCGGTGTCATCACTCGATGGGACGACGCCCAGATTGTCGCGGAGAATCCCGCACTCGCGATGCCGGCCACCGCCATCGTCCCCGTGGTCCGTTCCGATGGCTCGGGGGCCACAGCGCAGGTCTCCATCTGGATGCGCCAGCAGCATCCCGCCGTGTGGGACGCCTACTGTCCCAAGGTGGGCCGCACGCCCATCAACGGCCACTGTGGCGTGACCTCGAACTATCCGATTGTGCCGGGGTCCGGGTTCGTGTCTCGCTCGGGATCCAACGGCGTGGCCGGGTATGTGGCCCAATCTCACGCCGTCGGGGCCATCACCTTTGTTGAATACTCCTACGCTCTCAATGCGCACTTTCCCGTGGTCAAGGTACTCAACGCGGCCGGCTACTACACCGAGCCCACCGCGAGCAACGTCGCTGTTGCCCTGCTCTCCGCCCGGATCAACGAGAACGAATCCTCCCCGGACTATCTGACCCAAGACCTGTCTCAGGTGTACACGTCCCCGGATCCGCGGGTCTATCCGTTGTCGAGCTACAGTTACATCGTCTTGCCGACGGCCATCGAGTCCGGGTTCAGCGAGGATAAGGGGCTGACGTTGGCCGATTTTGGCGCCTACTTCCTGTGCGAGGGTCAACAGTCCGCAGAGGCGCTTGGCTATTCGCCTCTCCCGATCAACCTGGTCCAAGCTGGGCAAACGCAGATTCAGAAGATCCCCGGCGGAAATCCGGTCATCAAGGGCATCACCGCATGCAACAATCCGACGTTCTCTCCGGACGGTAGCAACCGCCTTGCCGCTGAGGCGCCCTATCCCCCTGAATGCGACCGCCAGGGGGCGGCCGAATGCACCACCGGCACGGGAGGCGCCGCAGACACTCCGACCGTCGTCAGCAGGAACGATTCGCCGTCGGACGCCGCAGCGGGGCCGGGCGGAGACCAGGGAGCAGGTCAAAGCGGGACTGGGGATGGTGGCGGGACGCGAAGCGAGAGCTCGACCGAGTCCAGCGCGCGAGGCGGCAGCACAGGCAACGGGGGCAACGACACTGGCGGCGCGAGGGGTGGCGGAGGCCAGTCCGGTGGCGGAGGCGCGGACGGTGGCGCTGTGGGTGGTGGCGGCGATGGCGGCGGAACTACGGGCGGCGACAGTGCTGGCGCCGGCGGTAGTGCGCTTGACCAGGGGCTCACCGCCGAGGACGGCAGCACGGCGATGGTGGCCGGAGCCGAAGGCAGCAGCGACGAGAGCGGGGGCGCGGATGGCATACAGACAGTGGTGCCCGCTGAACCCCAGTCCCTGCCCCAAGCTGAAGCCGACCCGGCCGGCCGCGCCGTCCGGGCGGGCGCGGCCGCCGCGATCCTCGCCTTGGCCGCCGTCCCTCCCATCGTGGGCCTACGCAAACGCCCACCCCACCCCCGCCGACCCCCCACGGGCCTGC
>JAISBQ010000075.1 GCA_031266115.1 Bifidobacteriaceae bacterium | reverse complement strand
GGGCTGTTCCGGTGTTGCGGATCGTGACCGTGTAGTCCAGGACCGACCCTGGGCGCAGATCAGTTGCCCCGTCGACCTTCTTCGACACGGCGAGGCGCGGCACACCCTGGATCGCCAGGGCACATTCCTCGCCGGTCACCGGATCGGGCGATGCCGAACACGGCGGCGTCGACGGGGTGCCGCCAGGAGGCACCCCGTGGGGAACCCAGGCGACGTTGCGGCCAAGCCCATCGCCGCCGTTGGTTAGGAGGACCGAATAGGTCAGTGCGACCGACTCTCGCGAGGCCAACGCCCCCGTCCACGACAGTACTGGGCCCACGGCATCCACGGTGCCTGGACGGTTGGCACCGGCGGTGCCGTCAACGTACGTGGCGTCATCGATCAAGCCCGTCAGATCGTCCATGACCACGGCTGGAGCTGCCGAGGTGAAGTCGCCCGGACCGGAGTTGGTGGCCGTCACCGTATACGCGATGTGGTCACCCGCCCTGGTGGCTTCGGTTGCGTTGGAGCTCTTGGAGACCGTGAGGTATGGCAGATCGAAGCTCGTGACGCCACAGGCTTGACCGGTAGCCGGGTCGTCCGGTACGCCGCCGGTCTGGTCGCATGCCGGGACGCCTGTGCTGCCCGTGTCCTGCGCCCACGCGACGTTGCGTACCACGCGGTCACCGCCCTGCTTGATGGTGACCGAATAGGTCATGGTCGCCGATCTCCCCTGCTCTGGAGTCACAAATGTCCAGGTCAATTGGTTGTTTGCGAGAACGAATTGGGAAGGTGTGGGCGGGTTGACCAGATTGTCCCGAGCATCGGTGTTGTACGTGGCATCGTCCACTACAGCGCCAAGGTCATCGACAATCGTTGCTGTGAGCGCCGAGGTCAGTGTTCCGGTCCCGATATTGGTGACTTCGACTGTGTAGGTGATGACATCGCCCGGCCGCGTGTCGCGCGTGGCGTTCGAGGTCTTCACCACGCGCAGAGGTGCCAGTGCAAGGGTGACCTGGTGGTCCTCGACTTCCCCGCCGATCATCATCCCGGTGGGCTGGGCGGCATTGGCGGAGGTGGGCGAGATTCGCAACCGGGCGAACGTGGCGCCGCGAGCCGCGTCGGACGGCACCTTGAACGTCAGGTTGACGGACCTGGCGGTACCACCGGCGGCGCAGAGGACCGGGCTGGCGGTGAAGATCCCACCGGTGACGGTCCCCGCTGCGTCGCTGGGGTCGAAGAGGCCGTTGCGATTCCAGTCGATCCACCCTTGGACGTATCCCGGTCCCGTACACGGGATTCCGGGGACAGTGACCGTCCCTCCGGGGAAGGCATCAAGGCTTGTGGGGAACGGAACATCCTCGTCGTCCAAGGAATTGAGATCGTCGCCGCTGGCGTCGGTGGAGGTCAGCTGGACGGCCTCCGAATCGATGATCGCACCCAACCGGGCTGTGGGCTGGGTCGGGGTCGCCAAGACGAAGTTGGAGGCAAAGACATCCTGTTGGGTGCCCGGAGCGACAACCCCTCCGGTCCAGCCTGGCTGGAACACCGCGCCTGCCTCGCCGTAGCTCGCTGGGGCGTCGCCGAAGTCCGCGCTGAGCATCACTCCCACCGCTACCGCGCTGATGCCTCCTCCGCGCAGACGAATCCGTGCGGATGTGGCACCTTGCATGAACCCGACCGCCATGGGGCCGCTTCCGGAGCACTCACTGACGGACATGGGCGCGAATGTCATGGTTGTGCCGTTGGCGGCGAGAGTCGCGCGAGTGGAAAGGGAACAATTCGAGTTCCGGTGGCGTTCGATAACGCGCCAGACGGCGGTGCTACTCGGTGTCGCCTCGATCCATTCCCCACCTCCCAAATTGGACGTCTCGGCATCCGCGACCACTAAGCCATTGATGGCAATAGGCGTGTCCGTAGGGGGAGTAGTGCTGGTATCTCTCAACACCGCCGAGCACTCGATATCGAAAGCCGTGGCTTGGCCGGGGAATTGGGTTCTGATGCCGGTGCGCAGAGCGTTGGATTTGTCGGTCCCCCCCACGTTGTACAGATCGTCTAGCCCGTCGTGGATCCAGTCGCCAGGGGTATAGGCGGAGATCGAATTGGCCACGAAATTCCTCGCAGTGCACGTGGTCACCAGCTGCTTTGAACCCACTTGGCGTGGCGGCGAGGTGGCGACCGCTGGCGAGACCAGGATCTCCCCTGCCCTCGTGCCCCACTCAGGCCAGTCGATCAACCCCTTGTAGAGCCCAACACCGCCCGTGGCGTATCTCGCCTCGGCGGGTCGCTCCACCAGCGCCACCAAGCCAGCTGTGACAACAAATGCGCTGGCGAGGACGGCGCCGAGTAGTCGGCGCGGACCAGCGTGGCCGTGGCCGCGGCGTCGGGCGCCGGCGCGGTGCAGGGTGCGGCGTCCCGGCGGCTTGCTCCGGGGGTCACGAGATGGGGACGGAGAACGCAATGCCACGGATGCGCCCCTTTCCGGCATGACATAAGGTCCAAACGTCTCGGGCAGATGACGCCACACTAACTGAGTCATCTCACGCTTGCTAGGTTCCATCGCTATTGCCCGAACCGGCGAATTTGACAGCCTTATGCGAATGCAAGCTGACTATTGAATGA
>JAISBQ010000162.1 GCA_031266115.1 Bifidobacteriaceae bacterium | reverse complement strand
AGAGGGCGGACATCCACTACCAATTGGACGGTGGCAGGTTAACTCGACTGTCTACGCCGAGCGCTGGTGTCTTCTCATGACGAGCTGCCGAGGCCGCCTGCTTTTCGCCGGAGAAAAGCGAGAACTGCGATTGTGGCGCTGGGGTTTGGTGTCAATTGGCATAGTCGGCGTGTTAGCAGCAGTGTTTCTGCCTTTCACGCACGCGAGTTACTTCGGTCGGATGGCGCGTGACGCAGCACGGAGCCCTGTTTTTGTGGAAGAAGGCCAATCGGCCCACCCCGTTGCTTTGTGGCATTGGCGGATCGAGCACATCGGCCTGGACTACGTGGATGCCATGGTCTTCGGTAATCTTGATCCGAACGCAGCCCCGCCGATGGGAGTCTCGCGTTGGCCCGGCCCGCGGGAAGTATTCGCCAGTCCTTCAGTGCTCAACATGGTGGGCAGCGAGGCCTTCATTGCACGGTACGGGTCGCTGGCGGGAGTGATCGACACTGCCGCGTTGGCCGATCCAGGAGAACGGCTTGTGTATGCAGGTGCCGCTGCCGAAGAGATGGATATCGAACGATCGTATGAGATTTCCGGATTCGGTACAGTTCCGTCCGGTGAGGACGTCGGCTTTTTTGGCACTGCACTTGAGCAGCAGCCAGTAAGCAGCTTTGACGTCGGCGCGGCATTGTTCTTGATAGCGCCGTTCCTGGTGTTGATGAAAGTGGCCGGACTACTGACCCGCGAGCAATGGGATCGAAGAGCGGTGGTACTGCGAGTGATTGGGGCCAGCCCCGGAACAATCCGCAACTCTCTCGCGCGCCAAGTTGTGCCGCCAGTTGCGGCGGGAGCCATTTTCGGCTCAGTCCTCGCAGGCGCGGCAATGCTCGGGACATGGATGGCACCGATGACACATTACTGGGTTGTCGGATCTGATCTGCGGCCAGTTTGGTGGGTGATTCCATTGGCGGCGTTAGGCGTAGTAGGCGGAATGGTCGGACTCTCATGGTTCGTGGTTCGCAACAGACATAAGTCGATAGGGGGCACCCGACCTGTTCCGATTGCAAGACCGGCTGCCCGCTGGCCTGTGCCTCTGTTGTTTGCCCTAGTGGTGGGCGCCTATTTGGGCTACGTGAATCTGTTTCCGTCTGACCCGGGCCTGGCGATGATGGTTGTGATCGCGTGCGCGGCAGGCGCGGTAGTCGCCACGCCGCCTGCCTTGGCAGTTGTCATCAGAGCCGGTGCGCGGATGTTCGTGAGCTTGTCGAGACGCAAGTCGCGACCTGCGGCGTTGATGGTCGGTAGACAGTTGCAGTCGCTTTCTTCCCGCGCAGTGCGCACATGTATGGCTCTAGCTGCCGTATTGATCGTAGGAGTCATGGTGGGAACTCTTCGCAGCATTGTTGTGGCAGAGTTTCAGACCGCGATTGAGACGCTGGACGCAAACGCAGACTTGACGGTTCAAGCAACCTATGTGCCACCGCCGGACGCCTTGGCCGAGTTGACGAGGCTGCTTCCCGAGCACCTAGCCGTTCTCGCCATCAGTCAGGATGACGAGGGAGGCAGCTCGGTTTGGGGCACCTGTAGCGACCTGGAGTCCGTGGCCGGTGTGTGCGAGGGAGTGCTTCCCAGTACGACGCTGCCTGTGGCTCAGGCTGGATACTGGCTGGTTCCGGGTACCCCGACCCGCAGCATCGACGCTCTCGCCGATTTGCCTGCCGATTTCGCCGGTCGCCTCGTCATGGTCTCTCTTGATGGCACCCGGATCGACATAGATCAGCTCGCCGCGATCTTCAACACGGTCGAACCCACACCCATTGATCTAGCGTGGCCCGGACTGGAGTTCGCTATCGGGGCCGAGGTCTACCTCGACCAAGCTCGATGGTTCGTCTTCGGTGGCATCGCCGCCTTGGTCATCATGGCTTTGACCGCTGGGCTTGCTCTGGCGGCCCAGGTACAAGACCTTTCCGTGCAGACGGCCGCGGTGGGCGCTCTCGTCGGGCGGAGGGGCTTCTTCTTGGCTACCGCGGCAGGGATCGTGGGCTTCCCTCTGCTCGGTGCCTCTGGCCTCGGCGCACTGGTAGGGGTCGGATTGGTGCTGGGCCCCACTGCGCCTGGCATGACCGGGACAATCCCGCTGGGAATGGTCTGGACGATGCTCGCCTCTGTCGCCGTCGCCGCCGCTGCCGCGACACTCATCGGAGCCAAGGCGCTCCAAGACGCAGCCAGTGCCTGGTCGGGGCGAAGCAGCGAATCCTGACGCCCAGTTCACGTCTGCGTCTCCCCGTAGCGCTGGTCCATCGCGTCAGTGGCGAGGCTGTGTGGTCTGGGCGGCGGCCACTTGCCACGGGCCTATCGGCTTCGGACTTCAGTCATGTTGGTGGCCCAGGCGGCCGGCGTTGGTCACGGATCCCATGGCTTGGTGCATCCGGGATCGGCCACGCGGCACGTGACGCGTTATGTTCGATGCATGCGCACCACGCTGACCATCGCCGATGACGTCCTGTTTGCCGCCAAGGAGCGCGCGCGAGTCGAGCACCGCACCACCGGGGAGGTGCTCTCCGCGATGGCGAGGATCGGGTTCGCGACACACGCCGAGGCGCCCGAGGCTCAGGATTCGGATGCGCGCCTGGCTGGCCTGGGGATCACGGTCCTACCTCGCCGCGGGGGCCTCGTCACCCAAGAACTCGTCAACGAGATTCGTGAGGACATGGGCATCTGATGACGGCGCTCCTGGATGTCAGCGCACTCATCGCCCTCCTGGACCCCCAACACTCAATGCACGCCGAGGTGGCCGACTGGTTCGTCGCTGAGTCCGGCGCTGGATGGTCCACGTGCCCGATCACGGAGAATGGGTTCTTGCGGATCGTGACCGGAACCCGTTACACCAATCCCGTCGCGCTGCCATTGGCGTGGACCGCCCTCAACACAGCCTGCCGGCAACCAAGCCATGAGGTCTGGCCCTGCGACATCTCCCTGCTGGAACCGTCCTTGTTCGTCGCAGATCGCGCACTCACGTCCGCCCAGATCACGGACATTTACCTCTTGGGCATGGCCGTGCGGCATCAAGGAACACTGCTCACCCTGGATCGACGGATCAGCATTGAGTCGGTACCCGGCGCATCGTCACGGCACTTGACTGTTCTGTGAGCGCCCCTCATCGGGCCACCGGACCTGGGCCTCGGGGTCGTCTAAGGGGGCGGCACCGGCGGCCGCGGCTACGAACGGGACTGTCACCTCGTCTCCGCCATGGCCTTCACCTGCGTGTTCTACCTGTAGCAGGGGATCCACTGTACGTACAGCAGCACTGTCAGTAGACGTGTAGCAGCAGGCGAGCGTGTTACGCGGGCTGGCTCGCGCTCCGGTCTGGACTCAACAAGGCGCCGATCACCGCACCTGTTCCATCGCCATCGGCGGCAAGAAGCTTCACGGCTGTTGGCGCCAGACGCAGGTCGTGAAGGCACACCCAGCCGGGGGTGCGGGCGGCCTCGACCCGGACTCCCCGGCCGAAGGGCACCACCGTGATCGCCAGGGAATACTCGGGGCCGCGGTGAGGCTCCACCCCGCCCCGGCGGCGGCGCACGACCACGAGTTCGCTGCCGGTGGTACCGATGACCAGCCCGTTGACAAACCTGGGTAGCACCCTGTCGAGCAGGCGGCGCGGAGCACCGCCCTCTCGCGTGGCGCGGCGACGAGGCCGCAACAGGGCCGGATGCACAGACGGATCGTGTGCCTGCAGCCAGCGAAAGCGGTTCGCTACACCCACTTCGGCCGGCCCGAGGGCGTCCACTGGCACCAGCGAAGACTTCGCACCACCGGCGGCAGGCACCCGCCAATAGGTCCGGACCTCGTGGATCAACGCCATCATCACGTCACTGGACACGGCGTTGTAGGGGATCTCGACGGCGCCATCGGCGGCATGCAGGCGCAGGCACCCGTGGAGCAAATCCGTGTCATCCTCGACGGCCAGGATGTCCCGCGCCGGCAACCACACGCGCGCCGTGCCGTCGCCAACGCCTGGGGTTCGCGCGAGAATCTCGACGCCGTCGCCTCGCACCACGATCAGCGAATCGTAGAGGTCCATGGTGGGGTCGGCGGTCCGGCGCTCGATGGGTCGAGGTACCTTGACCGCCAACCGCGCGTCAGTCACGTCCACCAGCGGGCGGAACAGGGGCGGAACGTCATCGGCGTCCCTCACGGGCAGCACCCACGGGCCAAAGGCGTCGAACTCGGCGATTCGCTCCGGCACCTGGCTATCCACGCGCCAAGGCTATCCCGGCCGGCATCGCGCCGGCCCCGAACGTGTCTTCTCGCGTGTGGCCGACGCTGGCGGGACGAGCGGGACCTTGCGATGCGTGAAGGCTTGGTCCACGTCAGGGGCACTCGGAGCCATCTTTCTCACCCAGCTCGCACGTCGACGACGCAGGTGCCCACCCAAGTACACCAACATCACGCACTGCCTGCGCATGGCTCCCCCGTATTGCCGAGTTTCAGGTTCGAGGGCTCCCAGACCCGGTGGGAGCCCTCGAACCTGAAACTCGGCAACAGATCCGGGGTACGTCATCGTCCAGTTTCAGGTTTGGGGGCGAAGACCGGGCGTTTCGGCCCCAAAACCTGAAACTCGCCGGTCCACAGCATCGCCCGGCCGAGAGCAGGGCACGAGTGTAGCGCGGTGTGCTACGCTCGCCGGCATGGTGAGGCCGCCACGCACCTCCGACGATCCACAGGGCACCCAGATCAGCCAACGAACGCTGCGCAACCAATCGGCCGAGGTCATGAACCGCGTGGAGGCGGGCGAAGAATTCGTCATCGCCCGCGACGGCCGTCCGGTCGCGAGACTGGTCCCACTGTCAGGCCCGAGGACCGTGGTCCCCACACGCGAGTTGCTGGCAGCTTTCACCCATGTTCCACCCGGCAAGGCCACCGAGCTCAGAGCGGAAATGGACGGGTTCTTCGGCGACGGAGGCGACCGGATTGGCTGACACTCACCTGGTCGGCCTGCTGGACACGTGCGTCATCATCGACTTGGCGCGGTACGGTTCGGCCACCCTGCTACCGCAGAACTCGCGAGTGAGCGCGGTCTCGCTCGCTGAACTGAGCTACGGCGTTGCCCTCGCTCCCACCCCGACGGTCGCGGCCGCCAGGTCCCAAGTGCTGGCCGCTCTGCGGACCTGGTTGACGCCTCTGCCGTTCGACTGGCAGGCGGCAGACAAGTATGGCGAGCTGGCAGCTCTCGTCTTGGCGGCGGGCCGCCAACCGAGGCCCCGCCGGTTCGACCTGATGATCGCGGCGACCGCCATCGTCCACGATCTGCCTCTCTACACCGCCAACGCCGACGATTTCCGCGGTCTCGAACCACTCCTCGACATCTGCCCCGTCACCCCGTCCTCCTGACACCCGAACTCGCGCCGTCGCCGCCGTCGCCGCCGCCAAGTCGCCGAGTTTCATGTTCTGGGGCCGAAACCGGTCGATCTGGCCCTCAAACCCGCAACTCGACCGCCGAGGGGCCCGGCTTCCTCGCCGAGTTGCGGGTTTCCGTGCCGAAAACGCCCGATCCGCCACCCAAACCGGCAACTCGGCGGAGAGTAGGGCCTCTGACACCGCCGAGTTGCGGGTTTAGGTGGCGAGAACGCCCGATCCGCCACCCAAACCGGCAACTCGGCGACAGGGGGTCAGGCAGGTCGCGCCGTCGCCGCGGCTATCGCTTTACGGATGCGTTGCTCGGAGACCGGATAGGCCGTGCCGATCTGTTGCGCGAACAGCGACACCCGCAGCTCCTCAATCATCCACTCCACCTCGACCAACGCCGCGGACTCCACCGCCCCCGCCGGCAGCTCGGCCACGGCCGTGCGGTACGCCTCCCACATCTGCTCCACCGTCCAGATGCCCTTCTGCTCACGCGCCCGCGTCGTGCCCACATGCTCCAGCCGGTAGGCATCAGCCGCCACATACCTCCGCAGCCACGCCAGCCGGGCCTCTCCGGCCCGCGCTACAAAACCCTGCACCACCAGGGAGTCCACGTGTCGGCGAATATCGGTCGCCGAGTTCAGCACCGCCATCTCAGTGACATCCTCCAGGCGCACCTCCACCCGGTGGACCTCCCGCAGCAGGTTCGCCACCGCGAGCGCAATCCGGTAGATCCTGTCTTCCAGCCGGTGCAGCAGGCGCTCGCGCACGATGGCGTACCCACCCTGCGTTCGCGGCACCCCACCATGCTCGGCCACCAACCCATCCACGGCCGCCGCCTGGATGTCCTCAATCAGCGCGTCCATCCTGCCGCCGCGCCACGAGGCGAGCGCCAATTTCGCCGGGTCTGCCAACCGGCTGGTCACCCGGCCGACCGGAAGGCGCAACTCCCCCAGCAGTAGCGCACGAACCCCGAGCGGATGCGCCTGCGCCGCGCGCGCCGCATCCGTGACCAATCGCACGGCGACAGTTCCGCCCACACCAAGCCCCCCGGCGTATGATCGTCCGCCAGCGCACGCCCCTGCGCCCCCCCGGCCGCCGTCGCCCGTCCTAGGTCCACCAGCACCGTCCCCACTGACCCCACCCCCGGCGCCAACCGCTCTCGCGTCGACCGGGTCCCCACCACCCTCCTCAACCACCAGCGCCGGATACCCGCGTACCCACACCCCGTGACCGGCATCAAGCCGGACCTCCGTCGGCAGGTCGCCGAAGTCCCAGGTGTCCACGCGGTCTCGCTCCCCCACCCAGCCGACGGCCGCAGGCGCGCCGGAGAGCGAAGGTGAGGGGCCGGCATCGTCGGGGGGCCGGGACGTGACATCCACGCCGCTGGCCTTGACCACGGCGGCGATCGCCTCCCTAATGCCCGGGTCCGCTTCGTGGATCACCGCCGCCACGTCCAAGCCGGTCGCCATCGCCTCACCGCGCGCGTTGACTACCGCGAACCGTAGACGCAGGTGGTCCGGCACGCGGTCGTAGTTCCAGGCATCGGCGGGGACGATGACGTCCCTCATCTCCCGGAACACCACACCCAACGCCTCGGTGAGCGGCCGGATGTGCCCGGCGACGTCGCGCCACTGGTCCATGTCACCGAGCCGCGCGACGGCAGCGCGGGCAGTGTCCGGCGCGGGCACCAGATGGACCCGGTCCTTCTTGGGAAGCGACTTGATGAGGGCGGCCACCAGTTCCGTGCGCAGGCCGAGCACCTGCCAGTCGAAACCGTCGCGGGGAATCTGGTTGGCGATCTCGATCGGGATGTGCACCGTGGCGCCGTCCTCGGGCGAACCGGGCGTGAATTCGTAGGTGACCGGCAGCCGGAATTCGCCCGCCGTCCAGATGTCTGGGAACCCGTCGCAGGCCAGCGGTTCGGCGCCCAGGCCGATGGCGTCCGGCGTCAACGTGAGTAGCTCGGGCGTCCGCTGACGAACCTTGCGCCACCAGGCGTCGAAGTGTCGCACGGAGGTGACCGACGCGGGGATGCGCTGGTCGTAGAACGCGAGCAAGTCTTCCGGGTCCACGCTCAGCGACCTGTCGCGTGTGCGGTGCACCAACCGGTCGGCCTGGTCCAATAACTCCCGGTTGGTGTGGAAGAACTGGTGGCGAGTCTGCCATTCGCCTTCCACCAGCGCGTGGCGAATGAACAGTTCACGCGCCAATACCCGGTCGGTGTGGGCAAGGGGAACCGGGCGGCCGGGAATGATGGTCAACCCGTACAGCATGACCTTCTCGGTGACGATGGCGGCCCCCCGCCTGGCAGACCAGCGCGGTTCGGAGTAGATGCGGCGCACGAGGTCGCCGGCCACCTCCTCCGCCCAGGCCGGGTCGAGGCCGGCCACATCACGTGCCCACAGTCGCGAGGTCTCGACCAGTTCCGCCGCCATGATCCACCCCGGTGGGGACGCGGCGAGCGGAGAGCCCGGGAAGATGGCGAACCGGGTACCTCGCGCGCCGAGGTAGTCGTTGCGGGCAGTCCGTCTGGTGCGCCGAGGTTGGCCGGTGGGAGTTCGCGTGGGTGGAGGCTTGGCGCCCACATCGGTGTCGGCGCGCATCCCGAGTTGAGAGAGCAACCCCGCAAGCAGGGCGCGGTGGATGGCCTGCGCGTCCCACTCGAGGCGGAACGAGGCGGGCGTGGTTGCCGGTGCGCTGGTCTGAGGGGCGGTGCGCTGCATTCCCCGCGAGGAGGGACGGCCGTATCCGGCCGGGTCGGTGGGGGCGTCGGGGCGCGGCAGGGGGGTCGCCGGGTCCGCGCCAGTCTGAGGCGATCCGTGCGCCGCCCCCCGCGACGGGCGAGACTGGGGTCCGGGCGGGCCGATGTGGGTGTCGGAGCGCGGCGCTGAGGTCTCGCGGTCCGGCAGCGCGATCGTGGTCCCGCGCGGCGCCGGGATCAGACCCAGCGGTTTGACGATGCGCCTGAGCTGAGTCACAAGGTCCTGCCACTCGCGAATTCGCAGGTAATTGAGGAATTCTGCCCTGACCGTGCGCCGGAAGGCGCTCGACGACTGCTCCCGCCGAGCCTCACGCAGGTAGTCCCACAGGTTGAGATAGGTGAGGAAATCCGAGGTCGGATCGGCGAAGCGCGCATGTGCACGGTCCGCCTCGTCGCGGTACTCAAGTGGCCGCTCCCGCACGTCCTGGATCGACAACGCGGCCGCGAGGATGGTCATCTCGCGGACCACGCCGAGCCGCCCAGCCTCGACAATCATCCGGGCGAGACGCGGATCCACGGGGATTTCCGCCATCGTGCGCCCTACGTCGGTCAGCGTTGTGTGCGTAGGGCGCCTGGCGCCGCGGCTCGTGATCGCGAGAGGCTCGGAGTTGCGTTCGGATGGTGTGGTGCTATCCGCGGTTTCCCCACTGGGGTCACTGCCGGAATGTCCCAGGTGCGGGCCGGCATCGGCGGACGCAATAGCGCCCAATTCGGTCAGCAAGGCGATACCGTCGCGCACGCCGCGCGGATCCGGCGGCTGCACAAAGGGGAAGGAGACAATGTCCGCCGGCGAGGCAGCGACGCCAACAGCGATCATCCGCAGGATCACCGAGGCCAGTGAAGTCCGCAAGATCTCGGGCTCCGTGTATTCGGGGCGCGCTGCGAAATCATCCTGCGCGTACAACCGGATGCACACACCGTTCGCGATCCGCCCGCACCGCCCGGCCCGCTGATTCGCGCTGGCCTGGGAAATCGGTTCAATCGGGAGACGCTGAACCTTGGTGGCCTTGGAATACCGCGAGATGCGCGCGGTCCCCGGATCGATCACATAGTGAATTCCGGGAACAGTCAGCGAGGTTTCAGCAATGTTGGTGGCCAACACGATCCGCCGAGCGGTGTGCGGCTCGAACACCCTGTGCTGTTCCGCGGCGGACAGGCGCGCATACAGCGGCAACACCTCCGGCGCGGGTGCGCCGGTGCGTGGTGTGGCCGCCGCGCGGCTCTTCCCGGCCGGGGCGCTGGCGCCGGCCGCCCGACCACCCGCCGCGTGTCCCTTTCCGGTGACGATCACGGCACCCAGATCGTCCACGAGAGCGTCGGCCGCGTCGCGAATCTCCCGTTCACCGGAACAGAACACGAGGATGTCACCGAGCCCGTCCTGCATCAGTTCGCGGGCGGCGGCGACGATGGCGGCCGGCTGGTCGGTGGCGGACGCGTCGGTGTCCGCGGGTCGGTATCGCACCTCCACGGGATATGTACGGCCGGTGACCTGGATGACGGGGGCGGGTACGCCATCGTGCGCAAAGTGCCGCGCGAATAACTCAGAGTCGATGGTCGCGGACGTGATGATGACCTTGAGATCCGGGCGCATCGGCAACAGGCGTGTCAGATAGCCGAGCAGGAAATCGATGTTGAGTGATCGCTCGTGGGCCTCGTCGACAATGATCGAGTCGTAGGCCCACAGCATGGGATCCCGCTGGATTTCGGCGAGCAAGATACCGTCGGTCATGACCTTGACCAGGGTGGATTCGGTCGATTCGTCGGTGAACCGGACCTGGTATCCGACCACCTCTCCCAGCGGCGTACCGAGTTCCGCAGCGATCCTTTCCGCCACGGTGCGCGCCGCGATGCGCCGCGGCTGGGTGTGCCCGATCTGGCCCACGCGCCCCCGCCCCAATTCGAGCAGGATCTTCGGAAGCTGAGTGGTCTTGCCGGACCCCGTCTCCCCGGCGACAATCACCACCTGATGCGCCTCAATGGCCGCAGCGATATCTTCCCGCCGCTGCGATACCGGCAGTTCGCTGGGGTACGTGATCGCCGGCAGGACGATCCCGGCCCGCGCCTGCAGCCGCCGCGCCGCGTGTGCGGCGAAGGGGGCGGGTGCCGGCGGTGAATTCTTCCTCCGCCTCGCTCCGGTTCGACGCTTCGCGGTGCCTACATCCAGCGGTCGGCCCTCTTGCGAAGACTCGGCCCGGCGGGACGGACCGGATTCGGCGGACGGCGGACGAGGAGGCACGGGACCATTCTGCCGAACCCCGAGACGCAGGGCCTACCTGGTGCACATGCCACGCTCTCATGAGAGGTTCCGCGAGCGCGTCTCGGGAGACGCACGGCCTACCTCGTGCACTTGGCGCGTGCTACCGCGGACCGATTGTCGTTCTTCCTCGACCTCGGCAGGCGCATCACCCCAGAACATTGGAGGGCCGTACTATGCCAGCGCTCGACCAGCAGGCGCATTGCCGCGCACTCGCTGGGCTGTGGATTCAGGGGATGCAAGCGCCGAATCCGATGGCAGTGTCCCCCAACCCAGCCGACCCTGAATGGTGCAAGGTCCTGCGCGCCAGGCTGACATCACGACACCGCGATCTTCCCGCCTCACTTCACACGGCCCAAGCTGAGCAGGGTCTGAAGCTCGGCACCAATGCCTACTTCTATGTCAGTCGCTGCGAGCCCGACTTCGGCGACGAGGCCGTGAAATATCGGTCGCCCATCCCGCGACCGCCCGGCACTGGATGTGGGAAGCACGTGTGCCGACCCACGATCTCAACCCAAGCACCCTGGTTCCTCTCGCCGTGGTGTTGAACAATAGCGAGTACCAGACTTTCACCGCGTGGCTCCGAGAGGACGCTGGCTACACGGCAGCTGAACGCCAAACACTCTCCGAAGCCCTTCGAGGCCTGCGGCTCGATCCGGGAAATCAGGCTCATGCGAGCTTTCTCAACGACCTTCTCGAGGTGGATCCTGTGTCCTTCCTCTCGCGACACGGAGGGACACGACCATGACAGCCACCGATGCTCGGATTGTTGGATTCGTCGGGGAACCCAGTCCCGGCCTACTCACCTGCCATCGACCCGTGATCGAGGTGGAGGGTCACAGGTACGCCGCGCTGCGCGAGGACTGGGCGTTCGCCGACGACGACCTGTCCCAGCTCACCGACCAGACCCGTCGCTACGTCAGGCTTGGAATCGACAACGAGGATCCCGCTAAACCTGGCG
>JAISBQ010000058.1 GCA_031266115.1 Bifidobacteriaceae bacterium | reverse complement strand
TCGATCCCCCTACCGCGAACACGACACCCAACCGTGGCCCCACTGACCCCACTGGTCCCGATGGTCTCGGTGACTCCGCTAGTCCCGCTGATCGTGGCCTTCCGGGTGATCCCAGCATTCCCGCTGGTTCCAGTGTTCCCGCTGGTGGTGTTCGGATGGGTTCCCACCGGGTGGGTGCTGGTTTTACGGGATGTGCTGGTGGGACTCCTGACACTTCAGATGAGTCTGGTGGCACGGTCTCACGACCCCACCAACCCGATGGACAGCCTGGGCGTGATGGATCGTGTGGGTCGCCTGGCGGGTCGGTGGACTGGCCCGATGGATGGTCGCCCGGGGATGGTGATGAGCCGGTTCGGGAGGACATGGTTCCTCCTGAACACCAGGATGACGATGAAGCAGTGGATGTCCGGTGGGAGGAATATGCCCCCGAGGGGGATCCAGCCTGTGCCCGTGACGTGGAGATCACCCGGACACTAGGGAACCGGCGCGCCGACGCGCTCACGGACCTGTTCAGCCCGTCGGGACCATTGATGACCGGCAAACCCGTCGATACGGTTCGTCCGCGTGTGGTCGTGGTCGCTCGTGCCGAAGCGTTGCTCGGATCCGATGAGTTTCCCGCTGAACTCATCGGATACGGGACCCTACCCGCACGCGCGGCGCGCGCTATCGCCCAGGACGCCACCTGGTCCGCGATCTACTGCGACCCCCACACCGGACGCGTCACAGGTGTCGGAAAACGCACCTACCCACCCGGACTGACCGCCCCACCCACCACACCCCACCACGACGAGGATGCCGGTGCGCCCGACATCCTCCCGCCCGGTGTCGACCCGGCGGACGGTGGCCCACCCTGGACCGGCTCCCATGAGCCCAGTGTGATAGGTGAACCCACCGGAACACGAGTAGCGGGCCCGCGTCCAACACCGGTGTTCCCGCCCGAGGCCTGGCCCGCCGAGACCATGGCCTGCCACTCCTACCGGCCCTCACCCACGATCCAGACCACCGTCACCCTCCGCGACCAGACGTGCCGATTCCCGGGGTGTCAGCGCCCCGCGTGGGCCTGTGACCTGGACCATCTGCTTCCCTTTGACCCTGGTCGGCCCGCTATTGACCAGACCGTCGCCTCCAACCTTCAACCTCTCTGTCGTCCACACCATCGGCTAAAGACCCTCGCCGGATGGGACTGGAACCGCGACATCGACACCGGAATCCTCACCGTCACCTCACCCATGGGACACATCTACCGCCTCCCACCACCCACACCCACCACCCCACCATGGGAACCAGCCACCTGGTAAGAGCAAGCCGCATAGGAGATGACACAGCAGGTGATGACAGCGCAGTAGATGATGCCGTTGCGCGTCAGAGATCGTTGACCAGTTCCCGGTTTTTATTCACCTCATCGGTTGTGGCTCAATAGAACACGACAAGGAGTGAGGATCAGATGACCAAACCGGCTAAGGCTACCGGCCAACAGCCCAAGCCAGGAGTGAGTGGCGGGCCGCCGCGCAAGAAGCGTGTGCGCCTGGCGCCGTCCCAGAAGTATGAGGTGTTCACAGCGGTGCTGACCAGTTCGGCGACTCAGCGGGAGTTGGCTGAGCAGTACAGGATTGATCGAACCACGATCCGCTCGATCTGCCAGACCGCGAAGCAGGGGGCGTTGGAGGCGTTGGCGGCGGCGGTGCCGGGCAGGCGCGGGAAGACCGCCGAGCAGGAGGCCCTTGAGGCGGCGAACGAGCGGATCGCCCAGTTGGAGGCGACGGTCTGTGAGCAGGCCATGAAGCTGCACATTTCGGAGGGAAAAGAAGGTTGGGGCTGATGGCCGGCCCGGTCCCGGCCCGTATGCCGGGACCGGCCAAGCAGGGAATCGCGGACCTGGTCGCAGACGCCTGCCGGGAGGGGTTCTCCGAGCGGTGGGCGTGCGCGCAGGTCGGGGTGGGCCACTCCCGGTACCTGTCGTGGAAGCAGCGGGCTGCGGCTGGTGGCGCCCTGGACGACGAGCCGCCCGGCCCCCTGGCTGGGGAGGCGCTTCACGCGCTCCTCGACTGGGAAAAGGACGAGATCGTCGCCGTCGCCAAGGGGTGGGACAAGGTCGACCTGTCGCACCGCAAGCTCGCGCACAGGGCGTCCCGCCTGGGCCGTGTACACGCCTCGGAGTCGACTTTCCTGCGTGTGTTGACCTGGGCGGGGATACGTCTGCCCGGCGTGCCCAGGCCCGTCTCGGCGTCCCGGAAGACGCCGTGGCCCGACTGGGTCGAGCCTGTCCCCGGGCAGTTGTGGATTTACGACTTCACGCACTTCAAGAACCTGCCCGGCTGGTGCGCGATCGCGGTGGAGGACATGGTGTCCCGCTACTGTCTCGCGTTGGGGCTCTACCCCGAGGAGACTTCCACCCAGGTCGAGCTGGCGTTCATTGACGCGTTGGGTGCTGACGGGAAGGATTGGCTGCTGGAGGACCCCGACTTCGCCCAGGCCCTCCGGTCGGGCGAAGTCCCCGGCAACGACGACCGGGTGCCGGTCCTGTGCGCCGTGTCCGACAACGGCCCCCAGATGACGAGCTCGCAGACCGCCCAGTTCATGGCCATCGCCAGGATCGCGCAGCACGTCGGGCGGCCCGGCACTCCGAACGACCAGGCCTGGATCGAGTCGTTCTTCGGGCACTTGAAAGCCGAACACCCCCACCTCGACGCCATCGCGGACCCCGCCCAGATGCGCCGGGAGCTCGCCCACCTCCAAAACCACTACAACACCATCCGGCTCCACCAGGCCATCGGCTACGTCACCCCCGACGACGAGCACCACGGCAAAGGCCCAGCGATCCGCAAAGCCCGCGTCGACGGCCTCGACAAAGCGCGCGCCAACCGCATATCAACCAGACGGGCAGAACTAAGGCATAATCGAACACAACAAACTGCGACCGATGAGGGGAATTGAAACCCCGAACTGGTCAATTATATCAGAAACACCGCGATGCCACCTCAAGACCCGGAAGATATGGTTCAGTTCGTCACTACAACCACACGACCCGACACCTGTCGATCTCTACTAGCCTGACATCTCAGAGCAGCTGCTCACCGCCGCGGGTGGCCAGTGACGGTCTCCCTGTAGGCGGCGACCACCTCGTCAGCGGGGCCATCCATGACTAGGAGCCCCTGGTCGAGCCACAGGACGCGTTCACACATCGACGTCACGGTGGCGGATGAGTGCGAGACGAGGAACACTGTTCCAGCCTGCTCTTTGACCGCAAGGATCTTGTCGCGTGACTTACGCTGGAACGCCGCGTCCCCGGTGGACAACGCCTCGTCGATCATGAGGATGTCGGGGACCTTGGCTGTGGAGATGGCGAAGCGAAGCCGGGATGCCATGCCGGAGGAGTACGTGTTCATGGGCAGCGAGACGAATTCACCGATTCCCGAGAATTCGACGATGTCGTCGAACTTGGCCCGTACCTGGGCGGGGGTAAGGCCCAGCGCGAGACCGCCCAGCACGATGTTGCGTTCACCGGTCAGCCTGGGCAGGAGGGCCGCGTTGACGCCGAGCAGAGCGGTCTGGCCCTTGGCGTACACCGCGCCCTCGGAGTACGGCATGAGGCCCGCCAGGGCCCGCAGGAGGGTCGACTTCCCGGCGCCGTTGCGACCGATGATGCCGATCGACTCACCCTGCCGAGCAACGAACGAGATGCCGCGCACCGCGTGGACCTCCGAGAGTGAGCCGACCACGCGCGAGGTCCTGTCGGACAGGCGCTTGTAGAGGGACGGCTTGTACTCGCTCGACGTTCCCATGCGCCGGGCGCCAAACACGCGGTAGCGCACGTGGACGTCGTCCACCACCATCGTGGGGCGTCCGAGCCGCTTGTGACGGCGCCGGGGCGCCGTCTCGGCGGGTGTCAGGTCGGATATGAAGTCGACATCGTCATCGGACGCGCCCGTCGCACCGACGGGCGGTGGGTCGGATCCATCGTCGCCCGGTGTGCGCTCCTCGCCTCGGGGGTCACGATCAGTCACGGCCATAGCGCGCCTCGGCTTTCCAGAAGTACACCAACCCGAAAAACGCGAACAGGGCGGCCCACACCACGCCCATCCCCCAGTCGTACCACTGAGCTGTAAAGCCCTTCTGGACGCAGGCGCGAGCGAGCGACAGGTACAGGGCGAACGGCTGATAGGACAGCACCACGCCCAGCACCGGCAGCCCAGTGGTGAAGGTGGAGATCGAATAGAACACCCCCGAGACGTACCGAAGCATCGTCACGGCGATCGGCACCAGGTTCGCGTAATCGGGCGTGGTTGAGACCACGCGAGCGAGGATGAACGCCATTCCCAGGGTGAACCCGTACATCAGCAGGAGCACCGGGATCAACCCCAGCCACTTCCACGTGATCGGATTCCCCCTGATCACCAAAATGACCATCATGACCACCACGGCCGGCCATTCCATGATCATCTCGGTCAACGTGACGGCTGTGGGTAGCACGGCGCGGGGGAACTCCAAGGCCCGCACGAGCGCCAGACGCGAGTGGATGGCCTTCGATCCGCCTATCACCCCCGAGGCCATAAATCCGAACAGGAACGTCCCCACGGCGAGGAAGGAGATGAAATCCTTGGTGCCCTCGCGGGCGTCGATGATGTACCCAAACACCAGCCACAGCACCGCGAAATGGAGCAGAGGGTCGAGTACCGCCCACACCTGACCCAGGTAGGAGCCCTGGTTACGCCCCATCGCGTTCGAGGACGCCAGATACCAGATGAAGTGGCGCCGCCTGGCCAGCGCTCTGATATAGGAAGCGAACCGCGGGCGCGCGCCGAGGCGACGCAGTTTGTGGCGTCCCGCCAGCGCGGCGGCCTCGGCGTGGCTCAGCCCTGAAAACCGGTTGGGGCTCATCCGGCCGGCCTCACGCGGGCAGACAGAATGGCTCGTCGGTTGGTCACCTGTTGCGATCCTCCCCTTCGACCAATGGTGCCGAGCATATCGCGGACTCCCGGGCGTTTGGCATGTCCACTTGGCTCCACGACGTGGGTCTGTGAGACTGTCGCGGTGAACCACGGACCCTCGCGCCTGACTGCCTGTCTGTCCGCCACGGCCTTTTTCGCGGTGATGGCGACCCCGTCCATGCCGGTCGCCGCGGCCGCCTGGCCGGTGGCGAGTTCGGACGCATCGCGTGGCTACCTGCATCTTCAGGCACCGAAGTATGCCGAAACCGGCGACGTGGCGACGTGCCGCGTCCACTGGGAGGCCGCCGGACGCGGCGTGAGCGGCATCGTCGCGATCCAGGTGCGCGAGGACGCCGCGTGGCGCGATCTCACCCAGGTGCGCGTCCGCCAAGGCCGCGGCACGTGGCGAGCGGACGTGGATGAGACGGCCACCTACCGGGCGATGCCGGTGAACAGCACCGATCACCCGGACACGTTCACCCCGCCATCGGCGGTGCGCAAGATCGCCGCCCGCCAGGTGGTCTCGAAGGTCTCGGCGCCGATCCTCGCCGCCTCCAGCTATTTCACGGCCGAGAACTCCACAGTCACGATGACGGCGAAATGGCTTTATCAGGGCAAACGCGTGACGGGCAAGGTCAAACTTCAGGCGAACACGTCGGGGACAGCATGGAAGACGGTGGCGCGTGGTGTGACCACCAAGGGCAAAGCGACCTTCAAGGTCACGGTGGCCAGGTCCACGAAGTATCGCGTGGTAGGCACATCCACCTCGTCACACCGGGGCCGGATCCGTGTCGGCGCCACCTACGCATCCTCGCCGGTGGTGGCTGTGGCAGCCAGGCCGCGCAGCGGGGGAGTGGCCAAGGGTTCGTTCCGCATCACCGGTTCGGGATTCGGCCACGGCGTGGGCATGAGCCAGTACGGCGCCCAGGCCATGGCGTTGGCCGGACGCAGCGCTGAGCAGATCCTCACCCACTACTACACCGGCACCTCGGTGGTGGATCGCACGCTAGACCAGACGGTGAGGGTGCAGATCGGCACCGATTCGTCAGCCCCGACCGTGTCGTTCGCCGATGGCGCCGGCCGCGTGAGGATCGACGATGTCGACGTCGCCACCCCTGGGGCCGGGGACAAGATTCGCTTGACAGCGACCGGCACCGAGGTCGCCGTCGCCGCCATCTCGTCGAGCGGCGCGACGACCATCGCCACCGGCGCGTCGGTCAGGCTGACGAGCGAGGGGACGATGTCGCTCACCGGCGCCCGCGGCACGTACCGGCGGGGATCGTTGGAGGCCACCGCCATCGGCGGCCGGGTCAACATCGTCAATGTCGTGAGGCTCGATACCGACTACGTGTACGGGCTGGCTGAGGTTCCCAGGTCGTGGGCTCCGGCCGCCCTGCAGGCCCAGGCGATCGCGGCCCGCAACTACGCGGTGGTGAACTCGGGGTCGGTCAAACCCGACTGCAACTGCCACCTGTATGACGACACCCGCTCCCAGGTCTACACGGGGTGGACCAAGGAGACTGAAGCGGTCTACGGGACGGCGTGGAAGGCGGCTGTCGACGCGACAGCAGGCAAGCTCGTGGTCAACGCCGCTGGCGACCCGATCAACGCCTACTACTCCTCCTCATCCGGCGGGCGGACCGAGAACTCCGAGGACGTGTGGTCTGCCGCCCTCACCTACGCCCGGTCGGTGGACGATCCATGGTCGCTCGACCCCGCGTCCCACAACCCCAACATCACCTGGACCAAGACCATCAGCGGCACTGAGGCCGCCAAGGCGTTCGGGCTGAGCGATGTGGCGTCGATCCGCGTGACCCAGCGCACCGCGGGTGGCAATGCCAGCGAGGTGGAGGGGACGTCATCGTCCGGGGTTGTCAAGACCA
>JAISBQ010000047.1 GCA_031266115.1 Bifidobacteriaceae bacterium | reverse complement strand
AGAATGCCAACCCGATGACGGCCGTCGGATTCAGGTGGGGGGATGTCCATGATATCACAAGCGCTCCCAACGGCAAGTGTATCAGGTACAGGCAGTAGGTCGGCTGGGCATGGGTTATCCATGTCGGTGCCGTGGGGTTGTGGCGTGCGTGTCGGGGTGTTGTGGGTGGCCTACTGTTGTGGGCGTAGAGGTGCCCCCGCGACGCGACAACATCCGGGGGCGTGGACAACGCTGGTTGGGAGCGCCGCCGTGGCCGAGTCTATCCGTCCCGTCGCCGGGGTCGATTATCCTTCCCGTCTGGCCGAGCTGCGTTCCTGGTTCCCGGCCGACGCCGACTGCGTCGACTATCTGGATTGGCTGCGTTGGCCCGACGGGTTCGCCTGCCCGGGCTGCGGGGCCGGGCGGGGCTGGTTGGGAGGGGACGGCCGGCGGCGGTGCCAGGGCGGCGGGTGTCCGTGACCGCCGGGACCGTCTTCCAGGGCACCCGCACCCCGTTGACGGTCTGGTTCGAGGCGGGCTGGCTGATGACGGTCCCGAAGAACGGCGTGTCGGCGTTGACGCTGTCCCAGACGCTCCCGGTCGGCTCGTATCAGACGGCGTGGACGATGCTCGCCAAGTACCGGGCCGCGATGTCGTCCGCGGACAAGGAGAAGCTGTCGGGTGTGGTCGAGGTCGACGAGTGGGTGCACGGCGGGGTCGCCAAGGGCGGGACCTCGTTGACGGGGAAGAACCTGGTCATGGCGGCGGTCGAGCGCCGTCCCGGCGGGTTCGGGCGGGCCCGCCTGGGGGTGGTCGCGAACCGCGCGGCGTGGGAGCTGCGGAAGTTCGTCCGCGCGAAAGTCGAGCCCGGGTCGCTGGTCGTCACGGACGGCCTGTCCGCCTACCGGGGCGCCTTGGCCGGGTATTCCCACGAGGCGTTGAACGAGTCGGCGCCGGGCGCCGCGGAGCCGCATGTGCTGCTCCCGGGCGTCCACCGGGTGTTCTCCTTGTGCGAGCGGTGGCTGCTGGGCACCCACCAGGGCGGCGTGAAACGGGGGCATCTGGCCGAGTATTTGGACGAGTTCGGTTTCCGCTGGAACCGGCGCAACTCCCGCCACCGGGGCATCGTGTTCTACCGGCTCCTCCAACACGCCGTGGGCGGCAGGCCGGTGACTTACAAGGACCTGGTGCGCGTCGGCGCGCCCAAGCCGGTCGCGCCCGCCCCGCCGGGGAGCCGCGTCCTGCCCGGGACGCTCGAGGCAGCCGGCGGCGGCAGGCCGTGGAGGCGGGACGGCTGGGGCCAGCCCGCAGCCTGGCCGGCAGCCGAAAACATGTGACAAACCCACAACTCCCGGCCCCGCCGGCCCCCATACCGCAGACAGGCCGCTCAACCCCCATCTACGGCACCGACATGGATAACCCATCCACGGGCGGAGGCTCGGAAGCAAGCCGACTGTCAGTTAGCTTGGGCTAACCTAACTTGCTGACCCGGGCAAGGATCCGCCGGCCGCCTATGCAAGGGCCTCGGCAGATCGTCCAGTTCGCCCACCCGGTGGAGCATGACCTGGTTGGTGCTGCCCGCCACGCCCAGCGGTGCACCGGAGACGATGACGATCAAGTCACCTCGGTCCGCCAATCCGGCCCGGCGCACGGCTCTGTCCGCCTCGACGATCATCGCGTCGGTGTTATCGACGCCCGCCACCGCCAGGGGAACAGCGCCCCAAGTCAAGGCGAGTGAGCGCAGCACGCGCGGATTCGGGGTCAACGCGAGCAGCGGGATAACCGACCGCAGCCGCGCCATCCGGCGGGCCGTCTCACCCGTCTCGGTGAAAGTAACCAGGTACTTCGCGCCCAGTGTGGCCCCGATCTGGGCGGCGGCAGCCGTCAGCACGCCGGCCCGGGTGTGGGGCGCGGCCACCAACGGCGCCATCCTGTCTTGCCCGTGAACCTCGGTCGCTTCGATGATCTTGGTCATCGTGGCGACCGCCTGCACCGGATGGTCCCCGATTGAGGTCTCCCCGGATAGCATCACCGCGTCCGCGCCGTCCAGGACCGCGTTCGCGCAATCCGACACCTCGGCCCGGGTGGGCCTCGCCGCGGTGATCATAGATTCCAACACCTGGGTGGCGACTATCACCGGTTTAGCGTGACGCCGAGCCAAGTCGATGGCGTGTTTCTGGACTAGCGGCACGTCTTGAAGGGGTAACTCGACACCCAGGTCTCCCCGCGCCACCATGATCCCGTCGAAAGCGCGCACAATCTCGGCCAAGTTGTCCACCGCTTGAGGCTTTTCGATCTTCGCAATGACCGGGACTACCACTCCGGCATCGTCCATGATCGCCCGGACCGCGGCATAGTCACCCGCCGAACGCACGAACGACAACGCCACCAAGTCCACCCCCTGAGCCAGGGCCCAGCGCAGGTCCACCTCATCCTTCGCGGACAAGGCCGGCACCGACACCGCCACGCCCGGCAGGTTGATCCCCTTGTGATCCGAGACGACTCCCCCGACGACGACCCTGGTCACCACATCCGTGGCCGTCACCGACTCGACCCGCAACGCGATCTTCCCGTCATCCACCAAGATCGGATCGCCTACTCGCGCATCCCCAGGCAATCCCTTGAAAGTGGTCGAGGCCCGCTCTGCTGTGCCGGCGACATCGTCGGTGGTGATGGTGAACAGGCTGCCCTTGGCCAACTCGACCGGCCCCGGCCCCGCGAACACACCCAACCTGATCTTGGGTCCTTGGAGGTCTGCCAACACAGCGACCGGAACCCCAGCGGCATCGGCGGCGGCACGGACC
>JAISBQ010000043.1 GCA_031266115.1 Bifidobacteriaceae bacterium | reverse complement strand
AAGCGCCGCCGAGATCGGTGAGGCGGCCGCCGCTGCCGGGATCGTGCTGCACCAACTGGCGACCCGTGCCGGCACGCTCGAATCGGCCTTTCTTGCGCTCACCGAGGGACGGGGGCTGGCGTCATGATCCCCGCCATCACCGCGGAGTACCGCAAATTCTTCTCCACCCGGATGTGGTGGATCCTGCTGGCTTGCATGGTGCCCTACACCGCTCTCGGCGTGGGCCTTATCGCGGTCATGATCCATGTCGTCGACGATCCCGGCGCGCCAAGCGGCCTGCTCGGCACCCCGTATTCGGTTCCTGCCGCTCTGGCCTACGTGTTCCCCGCCATCGTCGGCACGATGTCGGTGACAGGCGAGTACCGCCACCAGACCCTCACCCCTACGTTCCTCGCAGAGCCGCGTCGCGCTGTTGTGCTCGGAGCGAAGATGATCGGCTCCGCGCCGATGGGACTGGCGTACGGCGTGGCGGCCAGCCTGACAGCGTTGGCCGTGGGCGGCGGCCTGCTGGCCATCCTCGGAGACGACCCAGGTCTCGGCCACGCGAGTGCCTGGCGGGACTTGGCACTTGGCGCGGTCGCGATGATGCTGTGGACTCTGGTGGGTGTCGGTTTCGGTGCCCTGGTCCGCAACCAAGTGGCCGCCATCGTCATCCTCCTGGTGTTTAACCAGGTGCTTGAGCCGATCCTGCGCATCGTGCCGCTCGTGGCGGGTCGCGGGGCCGAGGTGACACAGTTCCTGCCGGGAGCGGCGGGCGAGGCGTTGGCGGGAGGCGGCGGCATGTCGATGTTCGGGGTCGGGTCCGCCACGGGCCTGATGTCGTTGCCTGCTTGGGGTGGCGCCCTAGTGATGCTCGCCTACGCGGCCGTGTTCGCCGCCATCGGATATGTGGCAAGCTTCCGGCGCGACGTCGGCTGACATAGTGAACAGGACCACAGACCTACCCTCATCACCCAGAAGGGGTGCCAGGCCGGTGAACGCCGCATCGCCATTGCCCGCCGCCACCTTCGGCGCCAACACGTGGCTGGTCGAAGAGCTGTACGCGAAGTACCTCCGGGACAAAGCATCGGTCGATCCTGCGTGGTGGGACTTCTTTGCCGACTACCGGCCCTCGGCCGAACGCCTGGCTTCCCGCCCCCCGCACCGCACGCCAACCCTGTCCCTAGGCAGCGGCGTCACCGGTGAAACGGCCACCACGCGCACCCAGCCTTCCCCTGGTCCTGTGCGCGGCCCTCACCGGGTGGACCCCGATGCCCCAACACCGGTCGCGGCCGCCAGCCCAGCGAAGGCCGCGTACATCGCGGAGGGGCCGGAGCGTCTGACCCACGGCGAAGAGCCCGGCCACACCACCGCCTTGCGCGGCGCCGCGGCCCGCGCCGCCGCCAACATGGCCGCATCACTCCACGTGCCCACCGCGACCTCCATGCGGCCTATTCCGGCCAAAGTGCTGATCGAGAACCGCGTTCTTATCAACAACCAGCTCGCTCGCGAACACGGCGGCCGGGTGTCCTTCACTCATCTCATCGCCTTCGCCATGGCCGAAGCCTTGCGGGAGATGCCGTCCATGAACACCGCCTTCGGCGAAGACGACGACGGCAAACCGCAGGTGGTGCGCCGGGACCACGTCAAGCTGGGTTTGGCTGTGGACCTCACTAAGAACGATGGAACGCGCCAACTCGTGGTCCCGGGTATACCCGAGGCCGAATCGCTCGAATTCGCCCAGTTCTGGGCGGCGTACGACGACGTGATCCGCCGCGCACGCTGCAACGCCCTCACGGTGGACGACCTGACCGGCGTGACCGCGACTCTCACCAACCCTGGAGGGATCGGCACCGCGGGCTCGGTGCCCCGGCTGATGCCGGACCAGGGGGTGATTCTCGGGGTCGGGGCGATGACCTATCCAGCCGAACTGCGCGGGGCGTCGGATCAGACGGTGGCCGAGTTGGCCATTTCCAAGCAGTTCACCCTGACGTCCACCTATGACCACCGCGTCATCCAAGGTGCCGCATCCGGGGAGTTCCTCGCCCTCATGGAGGCGAAGCTCACGGGCGAGGACGGTTTCTTCGACCGCGTATTGGCCTCACTTCACGTCCCCTACCAGCCCTACCGCTGGGAGCGAGACAGACCCGGCGGCCACGACCTCAAGGCTGCGAGGGTGATCCGTCTCATCCACAACTACCGTGTGCGCGGCCACCTCATGGCGGACATTGACCCATTGTCCTATCGCCAGCGCGGCCACCGGGACCTCGAACTGTCCAGCTACGGGTTGTCCATCTGGGACATGGATCGGGAATTCGCGACAGGCGGCTTCGGGGGGGTGGGCGCCCAACCCACCATGCGGCTGCGCGACATCCTCGGCATGCTTCGCGACGCCTACTGCCGCAAGATCGGCATCGAATACATGCATGTGGAGGACCCGGATCAGCGCGAGTGGATCGCTCAGCGGGTCGAGGCCACCGGCCAGCCCACGCCGCCTGAGGCCCAGTTGCACATCTTGCGGCGGCTCGCCGAGGCAGAAGCGTTGGAGACCTTCCTCCAAACCAAGTACCTGGGCGCCAAGCGATTCTCCTTGGAGGGCGGTGAGACGCTCATCCCGGTCTTGGACACCCTGCTCGCGGCGGCCGCGGAGGACAACTATCCCGAGGTGGGTATCGGCATGGCCCACCGGGGCCGGCTTGCCGTGCTCACGCTCATCGCCGGCAAGTCCTACCGGCAGGTGTTCGCCGAGTTCGAGGATGCCCCGGACCGCCGCTCGGTGGAGGGGTCGGGAGACGTCAAGTACCACCTCGGCACCGAGGGCATCTATACCTCACCGCAGGGCTATTCGACGCGCGTCCATCTGGCCGCCAACCCCTCGCACCTGGAAGCGGTGGACGGGGTGCTCCTGGGAATCGTGCGTGCCAAGCAGGACCAGATTGGCGATGACCAACATGACACCGTCTTGCCCGTCCTCATCCATGGAGACGCCGCGTTTGCTGGGCAGGGTGTGGTCCAAGAGACCCTCAACATGTCCCAGTTGCAGGCCTATCGGACCGGCGGGACGGTCCATCTGATCATCAACAATCAGATCGGATTCACCACCGGCACGTGGGATTCGCGCTCAACCCGTTACGCGACCGATATCGCCAAGGGCTTCGGCTGTCCCATCCTCCACGTCAACGGCGACGATCCTGAGGCATGTGTCGCCGCCGCCCGCCTCGCCTTCGACTACCGGGCGACATTCGGGCGAGATGTGGTGGTCGACATCGTCGGCTACCGGCGCCGCGGACACAACGAGGGCGACGATCCGTCGATGACCCAACCGGTCATGTACTCCCTCATTGAGCACAAGCGCTCGGTGCGCAAGCTGTACACCGAGGCGCTCCTCGCGCGCGGGGACCTGTCGGTGGAGGCGGCTGAGGCCGCGCTTCGGCACTTCCAGGGGGAGCTTGAACGTGCTCTGACCGAGACCCGCCGATCGGCTCCCTCCGACGATGGCTGCCCTCACCCGCCCGCCCGCGGCGCCACCCTGGTCCGTGGCCTCGAGGTTCCCCACGCCCAGGACGAGGATGCCGGCCTCATGGTGGGCTGGCGTACGGCGGTCCCCTCCAGTGTGCTTGCGCGGATCGGTCAAGCACACATCCGCGCACCTGAGGGGTTCACGGTTCATCCCAAGCTGCTGCGGCTCCTGGCACGCCGAGAAGCGATGAGCCGCGAGGGTGGGATCGACTGGGGGTTCGGGGAGTTGGCGGCGTTTGGCTCGTTGCTGTGCGAGGGGACGCCCGTGCGGCTCGCGGGCCAGGATTCTCGGCGGGGCACGTTCGCCCAACGGCACGCGGTGCTGCACGATCGCGAGACCGGGGCGGAGTGGACGCCGCTCAGTTGGCTCGCGCGGGACCAGGCGCCGTTCTGGGTGTATGACTCGTCGCTGTCGGAATATGCCCCAGCGGCGTTCGAGTACGGCTATTCCGTAGAACGCCCCGAGGCGCTAGTGGTGTGGGAGGCGCAATTCGGGGACTTCTTCAACGGCGCCCAGACGGTGTTGGACGAGTTTGTCGCATCGGCGGGGCAAAAGTGGAGCCAACACTCCTCGGTGGTGTTCCTCCTCCCCCACGGCTACGAAGGGCAGGGACCGGACCATTCCTCGGCCCGGATTGAACGTTTCTTACAGCTATGCGCCGAGGACAACATGGTCATCGCGCAGCCGACCACACCCGCCCAGCACTTCCACCTGCTGCGACGCCAGGCCTACGCGCGCCCGCGTCGCCCCCTGGTGGTCTTCACGCCAAAGTCGATGCTGCGCCGTGGCGAGGCGCACAGCCAGGTCGCCGATCTGACATCGGGCACGTTTACCGAGGTCATCAAGGATTCGACCGTGACGCCGGCCGATGTGACGCGCGTCTTGGTGTGCTCGGGCAAGGTGTACTGGGATTTGATGGCCAAACGCGCCGCCTTGGGTGACGGCCACACGGGGATCGTGCGCGTGGAACAGCTCTATCCGCTGCACGCACCCGCACTGACCGCCGCGCTGGAGGGCGTGCCGACCGACGCCGACGTGGTGTGGTGTCAGGAAGAACCCGAGAACCAAGGCGCATGGCGGCACATGTCCCACGTGCTGCCACATGTGGCGGGCGGACGGCTGGTGCGCGGGATCACTCGACCGGAGGCAGCGTCCCCGGCCACGGGTTCTCATGCGACCCATGTTCAGGAGGCCGCCGCTCTCCTGGACGCGGCATTCGCCCGCTGAGGCTGCGGTGCCAGGCCAGCGCCGAGAAGCACGGTCCCGGCACGCCGGCTGCCGCGTCCCACCTGGTTGTCGCCTCGCTCTTCCCAGCTCAGCGCGGTAGGGCGCCGCGTAGTCAGCAGGCCGCCGGCGGCCTCACTCCTCGTCGCTCAGCGCCGCAGCGATGGCGGCTCGGGACGTCTGTGCGCTGTAGCCCTTGCGGCCGAGCATCGCATACGTCCGGCGAAGCCGGGTCTGGTGAGGTAGGTCCCGCGTCGCAGCGAGCTTGCGCGCGGCGAGTACCTTCGCGCGCTCCGCCTCGGATTCAGGTGAGACCTCGGCCATGGCCGAACGGGCCGTCTCCTCGTCCACTCCCCGCCGCCTAAGCTCCGCAGCCAACGCTGGGCCACTCATTCCCCGTTCGGTATGGCACATGCGCACCAAGGTCTCGGCCAACGCCGCATCGTCCACAAGTCCCACGGCTTGGAGCCGATCGAGGACCCGGTCGGCAACGTCAGCGGGGACGCCTCGTTGGGTCATCGCCTCGACGAGCTTCGCGCGCGACTTGGGCGCGTTGGACAACAGGCGCAACGCGATCGTCTTTGCCGCCGCGTCGGGGTTCACGGGATTCGCCTTGGGCGTCCGCTCCCCCGCCGGTGACGCGGATGATCGCGAGAACGGGTGAACACGTCCCCGCTGGCCGCTGTTGGTGACCGGCGACGCTTCAACCGAGCGGCCCCAGTCTCGCGGCCGCTCGGCGCCCGTGGACATCACGCGCCGCCGGCAGCCTTCGCCCGCACGGAAGGCGCTTCGGTGATGTCCACGGGCGCGTCATCGCCATCGTCGGCATGTTCCCCGTCACCAGTACCAACGCCGAGGGTCTGCAGGATCTTGCCCTCGATCTCGGCGGCAAGCGCTGCGTTATCCCGGAGGAAGGACCGGGCGTTTTCCTTACCCTGTCCTAGCTGATCACCCTCGTACGTGTACCAGGAGCCGGACTTGCGCACGATCCCGTGTTCCACCCCCAGGTCGATCAACCCACCTTCGCGCGAGATTCCCCACCCATACAGGATGTCGAACTCGGCCTGCTTGAACGGCGCGGCGACCTTGTTCTTCACCACCTTGACGCGGGTTCGGTTGCCCACGGCATCCGTGCCCTCCTTCAACGTCTCGATCCGCCTGATATCCAGGCGGACGGAGGCGTAGAACTTCAGTGCCCTGCCGCCTGGCGTGGTCTCCGGAGAGCCGAAGAACACTCCGACTTTCTCCCGCAACTGGTTGATGAAGATCGCCGTGGTGCCGGTGGCTGCCAAGGCGCCGGTCAGCTTGCGCATGGCCTGGGACATCAGCCGGGCCTGGAGCCCAACGTGGCTGTCCCCCATCTCCCCCTCGATCTCGGCCTTCGGCACCAGTGCCGCCACCGAATCGACCACCACGATGTCCAACGCCCCGGAGCGCACCAACATGTCGGTGATCTCCAACCCCTGCTCGCCTGTGTCTGGCTGGGAGACCAGCAGATCATCGGTGTTGACACCCAGTCGCTTGGCGTACTCCGGATCCAAGGCATGTTCAGCGTCGATGTATGCCGCGATTCCCCCCGCCCGCTGGGCGTTGGCCACCGCATGCAAGGCTACCGTGGTCTTGCCCGACGATTCCGGCCCGTAGACCTCGACGATCCGCCCCCTCGGCAGTCCGCCGATCCCGAGTGCGACATCCAACGCCACCGACCCGGTTGGGATCACCTCGATCGGCGCATGTGACTCATCCCCCAACCTCATGATCGATCCCCTGCCATACTGCCGGTCGATCTGCGCCAACGCGCTCGCCAGCGCCTTCTCCCGATCCGGTGATGCCGCCATGATTCCTCTCCTCGTGAGGTGGTTGTTCTGGAACGGTCCCGAAGACCGCGCCATCCCAGGTGCTAGGTCGTGTCACACGGTAGGCGACAGGTACGACAGTGAGACGGACAATCCCGGACGGACTGTGGACAACCCCTCGCAATCCGCTCAGGGTGTCGGTCATCCGACAGTCATGACCTGTCGTCGCCGCAAGGCAGCATACCGAACAATTGTTCGAGGTAGTGGGCGCGACACGCCAAGGCCTGCACGCTCTTCGCCCCGAATCCGTGGCGAGGCTGCCGCCATCGTCCTGCCGCCATCGTCCACCATGTCATGAGACGCGGCACCTATTGCGCTGGGCCTGCTCGCCGCGAGCGAGACGCACCCCACCCGCACGCCTATCACGGTGCCGTGCGCCGCCGGTCTCGATGCGCATAGCGCCGATGCTCGGGAACATCCATCGCCTCGCACAGCTCCTCCCACACATCGCGTGGCGCAGCGCCGCCATCCAAAGCCTCCATTGCCGTGCGCCCTCCCAGCGCCCCCACCACCAGGTCGCTCGCCAAGGACTTCGCGTAGTCGCTTCCGAACACCTCGTCCATCGCCT
>JAISBQ010000004.1 GCA_031266115.1 Bifidobacteriaceae bacterium | reverse complement strand
GTGCCGACACCCTCGAATCACCCACCGCCATCCACCACCCCGACAAGCTCCCGCACATAAGGCTCGACACCCAACCGGACCTCATACAAGCCCGGCAAACGCGGCCGGAACAAAGCGACCGCCGTGTACGTGTCCCGGTCTACCCACTCGACACCGCGTCTCTCGGCCGCAATCTCCCCGCCCACATGGCGCATGTAGAAAGGCGTCCCTGTATTCTTCAGCCCGGTCACGTCGACTCGAACCACTTCCCCGGCCACGGCGAACGGCGGCGGATCAATCCCCACAGGCTCCTCGTCCTTCTTGTCCTCTCCAGCGCCAAGCGGCTTCCCCGCGAACTCGCTGCGGCCTGCAATAGCTCTCGCCTGGCCCACAGTGGACCAGTGGTCTTGTAGGGAGTTGTGACGCTGAGTTGTCGGGGTCAACGCACCCGTCCACCCGAAATCGTCACCCGGAATACGCGGCACAGTCCCGTCCCCGAAAGCCTCCACCCGGGCGACGGCGCCACTCACCGGATCCCACGCCAACCCGCCAGAGCCGGTGGTCCCATACCGGGTCTTACTCGGGCGAGGAGCACCATGCTCGTCGATCTCAACCGTGGCCACCGTCGGCTGCCCATCACCCACCACCCTCGACCACGGCAACTCCCCGAAACGGTCCCTGACCACACCCGGCGTCAACGCGGCGTCCGCTTTCCGGCGGGCTAGGGCGGCGTCCACCAGGACGCCGTCCGCTCCCCACGAAGTCAACCGGTCACGATCAAGGTGAGTGACGCCATCGTCCACCCACACGGCCGGATAAGTCGGAAGCAGATCGTAAACCCCAGGCATCCGCCCAGCCGCCGCAGCCAAACCGGCCAACCGCCCGGCCAGCAGACCCGCAAGCGGACTCGACACGGCCAGGAACTCCGGCAGACGGCCCGCCGCAGCCCACACCGCCTTCGCCGAACCGCGTGCAGGAACACCAACCTCGACAACGCCGTGAATCAACTCACCGACCTCACGAGACGCGCGAGTCCCGCCGTCCAACTCGTCATCGGCGACCATGCGCAGCAAGGCCCGGACCACCAAGCCACCCATCGAATGCGCCACCAAGATCACCCCACCAGGCGGACGGTCAGCCCCCACCGCATCGACATCCGCACTGCTGCCCCGCACCCTCGCCACGACCGCCTCAATGTGCCTGGCCAACTCGCGGGCGGCCGCGTGGACATCAAGGCGCCAGTCATAGGCGAACGGGTACACCGGCCCAACATCGCCCTTGAGGCTGGATATTGCCCGCGCGTACGGTCGCGACCAGTCGAAATGCGGGAATCACCACGGGGAGGTGAGTAGACCGTCTGGTCTCAGACGCCCCGGCGCGCCCGCTAGCTCCTCATCAGTCGGAGCAAGCCGACCCACAGAAGAAGACCCCCCAGAAAGCTCCGCCACCAACCCGACCAGCGCCTTGGGGTCGGCGCCCCACACCGTCTCCCCAGTCGCCGCGTCAACCAGCCGCGAACCCATAATCCCGGGCACCAAGACAACAACATCGTTGGTTCGGGGACGAGGGCGCGCCTGTACAGCGGCCGTGCGCGTCAGGGGCACAAACCAGAGGCTACACCGCGCGTGGACATATCCCTTAGATGGGTTATATTAACCAGTCATGAGGAGCGAACTGCCAGAGCTGCTGCCGATCCTGCGCAGCCAGACTCTGGGCCAACTCTTGGCGTGGCTTCTCGTCCATCCCGACACCGAGTACACCATCAGCGAGCTTGCGCGCACCGTCGGCGCGAAGATGACCACCGCCCAACGGGACATCGGCCACCTCGCCGAGGCCCAGCTCGTCACCACCCGAACCGTGGGCCGCAACCGGATGATCAAAGCCAACAAGGACCATCCCGTGTTCGAGCCGCTCAGCCGGGTCATGGAGTTCACATTCGGACCAGCCCCCATCGTCGCTGAAGCCTTTGCCGGGGTCGAAGCGGACATGGTCCTCATCTTCGGATCCTGGGCCGCCCGGTACCACGGCGAACCCGGGCCGCCCGCGAACGATATCGACGTCCTGGTCATCGGGAAACCTGCCCGGTCAGAGGTCTATGACGCCGCCGACGCCGCACAAGAGCGGATCGGGCTGCCCGTCAACCCTGTCCTCAGGACAACGGCCCAATGGGAAATCGGCGAAGACAAACTCGTCGCCCAAATCCGTCGATCACCGTTCGTCGTGGTCTTGGGCGGCGGTGAGTCATGAGCCGATGGGAACCTGGCGCCGCCGACATCGAACAAGCCCTGAAGCAGAGAACTCTTCAGGCGATTACCGGCGCGGCCGCCGACGGCGAGAGTCTCTTGATCAAGGCCGAACGCACCATCACCACCGCGCGGGACATAGCCGAGAGCGATCCTGACTCGGCCTTTGTTCTCGCCTACGATGCCGTTCGTCAAGCTGGGACGGCGCTCCTGGCCCAACAGGGCCTGCGTCCGACCACGACTGGTGGTCACTACGTGGTGGAACGGGTGCTACGAGCACAGTTCGGCGCAGGAATGAAGATGTTCGGCGCCATGCGCCGGCGGCGCAACGAACTGGAGTACCCGGACGTGCCCGGAGACCACGTGTCAGAAGAAGAACTAGCCGAGGCACTCTCGGACGCCCAACGAATCATCGACGCCACCCACAAACTCCTGCCCACACTCGGCTTCTTCCACTAACCGCCCACACCCTCTGCCGCGTCAGCAGGCGACAACGATGAGTAAACGATGAGCCCAGACCGATACAACCAAAACCCCCCCCCCCCCCACCCCCCCCCCCCCCCCAAAACA
>JAISBQ010000407.1 GCA_031266115.1 Bifidobacteriaceae bacterium | reverse complement strand
GCTCCCCCCGTGCTTCCCCACAGGCCGCCGGCCTCGGTGTCGATCACCAGACCGGTGGGACCGTAGTGGGTGGTGGCCGTGTTCTCGCGGACAATCTCCCATCCGGCGGTATCGACGATGTCGGCCCGCGTCTTGCCGCGCAAGTCCAGCGAGGCGAAGGGTGTGGCCGGAGGTTGGGTGGGCTGGGTCGGCTCACCGACGGTCAGCGACTTGAAGGTCGCAGTACCCGGATTTTGCACGGAACCGTAGTTTCCGAACACGAGCTTGGTGAAGGTCGAAGCCAACGTGACCGGCGCGGTGCTCACCTCGGTCCACGCGGGATCGACACCGGTGTCGGTGGTGTAGAAGCCGCGGTAGGAATCACCGATCTTCTCCAGGCGCAGTTGGATCGCCGTGGGCGCGGGATCGGGGATCGCCACAACGGTCCGCTGATCCGATTGGCGGACACCGTTCGCCTCGACGGATAGCTCGACCGAGCGACCGCCGTCGTGCTGGAAGGCGAGGAAGACAAAGTTGTCATCGTCCTCGTAGGCGAGGATCGCATTCTTCCGATAGTTCGCCGTGGGCACGTCCGGCACGTCGATGTCGATGGTTGCCGCCCAGTCGCCCGGAGCGTCATGCCCCACGAGGTTCGCGGCCGAGTTCGGGCCTCCCCCGACTGGGGAATTGGTCTGGTACAGGTCCCCGGCCTCGGTCTGGATAGTCAGGCCCGTGGGATCGTACGAAAGGGTCGCGGTGTTCTCCCTGATGACCGACCATCCAGCGCTCGTCAGATCGGTCGCGGTCTTGCCAGCGAAGTTGTAGCTTGCCAGCGGCGTACGGGTCGCCAGGGGCTCCACGTTCACCCCTTCGAAGGTGAAGGTCCTGACGGGAATGACCGCCGCGGAGGTCCCGTAGAACGACCCGATCGCGAACTTCGGCTCATTCAGGGACATCGAGGTCGGTGTGCCGACGCGGGTGAAGTTCACGCCGTTCACCGAGTAGAAGCCGGTGTAGGTGGTGCCGTCCTTGACCAGCCGGAGCCACAGTGGCGGCGATGGGTTCACACCCGACCAGTTTTGCCCTGAGGACACCTGGACGGCGCTCGCGCCCGTTTCGGTGAGGAACACCACGTTGGGGTTGCCGTTGTGCTGGTAGCCCACCTTGACGTAGTTGTCGGCGTCCTGGCGCACAGCGATGTAGCCCTGCTGATAGTTCGTGTTGAGCTGACCGCCCGGGTCCACCTTGACGGTGGCTACCCACGAGCCCTCGGCGTCGTGAACGAACGTGTTCTTCGCCGGCGGCTGGTCGCTCTGGTACAGGTCGCCGCGCTCGGTGTCGATAGCCAGCCCGTCGGTGGTGAGCCGCCAAGCGGCTGGGCTCTCGTCGATCACCGACCAGTCGGCGGCCTCCAGATCGGCGAGGGACGTCATCGGACGGAAGTCCACGGACGTGAACGGCGCGTGGTAGGCGAACCGGACCGAGTACACGGTGTACCCGCCGGCGGCATCGCGGACCGTGACGGTGCCCGTCTCACCGGCCGCCGTGGCGTCGGCGACCTCGACGGTCAACCCTTCGCCAGCCGTTCCCGCGAGCGCCGCCGGTGTCGCTGTCGGCGAGGAGAGTTCCACCACGTAGGAGGTCGTGTCCGGATCGAAGTCCGCCAACGCTGTCCCGCCCACGCTCAGTGTCGCGAGCCGAGGGGCGGTGTGGGTCACCGAGACGGCGAACGAGTCGCTGGCCGTGGTGCCCTCAGCGGTGACGGTCGCGGTGATGGTGGCGACGCCATCGGACACACCGCGCACCTCGCCGGCCCGCGACACGGAGGCCACGGCCGGGTTGGAGGAGGTGTAAACGACGCGGACGGCCGGATCGGACAGGTTATAGAAGGACTGGTCATTCGCGGCGGCGCTCGCACCCGCATCGATCGACGCGTCCGGATTGTCCAGATCGAGCACCGCACCGCTCGGGATGGTGCGCACCTGCTGCAGGGTCCTGGTCCTCGGAGCGGTCACCTCGAAGGTGGCCACCGTGGCGTCATCGGCCACCGAGGCGCCGGACTGGAGCGTCCAGGTGCCCAGATCGATCCGCTCTGCCGACGCGGCCTCGTCCCAGTACCACAGATCGGACACTGGGACCTCGAAGCGGACGGCCTTGGTCTGATGGGCCTTGAGCGAGATCTTGTCGAACGCGACCAGCTTGGCCTTCGGCCTAGTTTGGCCGTCCGCCAGCGGGGACTTCGCATAGAGCTGCACCACGGTTTGGCCTGCCACCCCCGAGGTATTTGCCACATTGACGGTGGCCGTCACCGTGTCATCGCCGGTGGCGGTGGCCCGGTCGAGCCGCAGATTCGCATACGTGAAGTCCGCATAGGACAGGCCGTGGCCGAACGGGTAGGTGATGGCACCGGTGAAGTACTGGTAGGTGCGGCCCCTCGCGCCATCGTGTGGAGCGAGGACGTAATCCTTGATGCCCGGCAGTTCGCTGGCGCTGGTGTACCACGTAAACGGCAGCCTTGCCGAGGGGTTCACCCCATCGATCGACCACAGCACGCGCCCGATGGCGGTGCCCTGGCGCTGGCCGTTGTAGGTAGACCACAGGATGGCTGGGACGTTGTTCCGGAAGGCCTCGATATCGACCATCGCCACGGAGGAGATGTAGACCACCGTCCGCGGATTCTCGGCAGCGACGGCATTGGCGAGGGTCGCTTGACGCGGAATATTCAGGTTGCCGCGATCGCCACCCTCGGACGAATCGGAGTTGTAGGTGCCGACCACCACGATGACGGCGTCTGCCGCGGCGACGGTGGCTTTTTCGGCATCCGTCAGATCGTTGGAGTCGTTATTTGCCACAAAAGTGACGCTGGCACCCGCACCGCCCATGGCTTCGACGGCCTCGCGGATACCGTTCAACGGGTGGTTGCACGGCGTGGTGGTGCCTTCGCAGTTGCTGTTGCCGTCAACGGTGGATGAGGCGGAGTAGTCGCCGAGAACCATCCTGTCGGCGAGGGTGCCAGCCACCACGATGTTGTCGATCTCGCCCGCACCCTTCGGTAGCGGCAGGATCGGGGCGGATTCGCCCGCGGCAGCCTCGTTCTTCAGCAGGACGATCGCTTCCTCGGACATCACTTCGGCCGTCTCAAGGTGATCGGGCGCCGAAATCTCGTTGGCCACCGAATAGGTCGATGCCGGCCACGGAGGACTGGACTCGAACTCGCCGGTCTTCATACGGATGGTGAACATCCGGACCAGCGCGATATCGACATCGTCCTCGGTCAGCAATCCCTCATTGAGGGCCGGGGCGAGGTTTGCGGTGTACTGGCCGCCCGAGCAGTCGATGTCGGTGCCGGCCTTGATCGAATAGGCGGTCGCCTCGGGCCGGGTCACCAGATGGTCCTGGAACGACGGGGTCCATTGGTGATCGGCGCCCACGTTGTCGATCGCTCCGCAGTCTGAGGTGATGAAACCGTCAAAGCCCCAGGTGCGGCGCAGGACGTCCTCGACGAGGAACTCGTTGGCCGGCATCGGTGTGCCGTTGACCGAGTTGTATGCCGTCATCAGGGAGCCGAGGTCGTGGTTCTCCGTCACGTTCTGGAACGCGGGCAGGTAGAACTCGCGCAGATCCTTCTGAGACATGTCCGAGGAATCGGCGTGGCGGTTGTTCTCGTTGTTATTGGCGGCGTAGTGCTTGGCCGTCGCCACCGACTTGAGATAGGTGGGATCGTCCGATTGCAGGCCGTCCACGAAGGCGCCCGCGATCTCACCCATGAGGTAGGGGTCCTCGCCGAAGCTCTCCTCGGCGCGTCCCCACCGGGGATCGCGGCCCATATTGATGGTGGGTGACCAGTAGGTCAGGCCGTAGTTCAGGGACCCGGTGTTCCAGTAGGCACGCGCCTCATCGCCGGCCGCGGCAAGCCCCTCGGCAACAAGTTCGCGGTTCCAGGTGGCGCCTATGCCCAGGCCAGTCGGGAAGCTGGTCGCCTCGCCGTTGCGGGCCACGCCATGAAGGGCCTCGTTCCAGTAGCGGTAGGCCCTGACATCCAGGCGGGGGATGGCGCGAGCGGCTGGGGATGTGGATGCGGAGAACTGGGTGAGCTTTTCGTCCAAGGTCATCCGGCCCACCAGGTCGACGGCGCGCTCTTCAAACGAATAGGCGCCCGAATCGTCCTTGTAGATGGGCGTGGGGGCGGGGGCGGCGCCAACCGGCGCCGCTGTGAGGGGCACCACGAGGGCGCCGAGCGCCAGGCCGGCCGTCGCGCACGATGCGATGGCGCGGGACCTCCAGCGGCGGGATCTGCCGCGAGGCGGCGACGGTGGTGACGACGGCTTCATGCGAAGCGCAGATGTCATGATGAGCTGTCCTTTCAGCGCGATATGCATCCTGATCAACGACGGTCAGGACTCCGAAGCGCGCTCAACGCCAAGTTGTGCGCGAGTAGTGTCCGACGTCCCACCATCAGGGCACCCGACACGTAGCCTCAGACGCTACCCGCGGGGGAGGTGGGGGGCAACGACAAGGGCCCGTTGTTTCGAGCGGGGATCCTCCCGGTTCGCCGGATCTTCTCGCCGCCGATGGCGCATGGCCGGCAGCCGCAGCGTGCTCCGGGAGCGGCGGGTCGCCAACGATGCGACGGGGGCCCGGCCGTTCGCGCACGGCGAACCGCTGGACCCCCGTGCATGTCACGTGGATCGTGAGGCGACGCGGATGACAGCGTCGCTACTGACCGTCAGGAGACCTTGACCGTATAGGTCTTCGACTTCCCGCCGGCCTTGACGGTGATCTTGGTGGTGCCGGCCGCCTTGGCCACGAGGTGTCCCGCACCGTCGATACTCGCCACGGACGGGGTCGCCGAGGCGTATTTCACCGTGACCGATGTCGCCGTGGCCGGCTTGTACGTGCCGGTGATCGAGGCGGTGGCGCCGACGGCAAGCGAACCCGGAACCTTGGCTGTGATCGACGTCACCTTGGCCTTGGCGGGTTTGGTCGCCACGACCCGGACTGTCACCTTCGCCGTGAGGGAGCCAGCCTTGAGCGTGAGGACCGCCTTGCCGGCCTTCTTGGCTGTCACCTTGCCCGCCGCCGAGACCGTCGCCACCTTGGTGTTGGAGGACTTCCATGAAACCTTGGCGGTTCCCGTTGCCGTGTAGGCCTTTCCGGCGATGGTCACGGACTTTCCCTTGACCAGCGTGAGAGCACCTTGGCCGACCTCAACGGCCACTGGAGTGGTGTCGGGTGGAGGCGTGGGGCCCGCCGCGGGCGTGGAGGGCGCCGGAGTGGGTTGGGGTGGCGCTGGGGGTGCTACGGGCAGTCGGGTGAGACCCGCGATGGCCGCGAGCAGGGCGCTGAAGGCGGCCTGTGCGGAGGCCTGGCTCACCTCGGCGGGGTTGCGGCCGAGCAGCGCGCGAGACGTTGCCAACGCCGCGGCGAGCGGGCCATAGCTCGCGTCCGTGAAGTCACTCTTGGTCTGTTCGTAGGCGACGGCCACGGTCTGCAGCACGCCGAGAGAGTCGAGGAGGTGGGCCGGGCTGCGCGGCACGAGGGCGGCAACGGCGGTCTGCAGCGCGCGCAACGCCGCCGCGGTGGCCTGAGGGGTGGCGTTGGCGTCTTCCAGAGCATCCCTGGCTTTCGCGAGGACGGCGGGCAATCCGGCCGCGGAGGCGGGAGTGAACGTGGCGAGGTCCATCGCCCCGACCGTGTCGACGAGCCCCTGGAGGGAGGACACCGCCGAGTCCAGCGCGTCGTTCAGCCGGGCTGTCGCGTTCTTGACGACGTTGACGCCGTCGATGTCGTAGATGCGGTTTCCGACAATCTTGGCGCCCGCGTCCTTGGCACGCTGAATCTTCGCCCAGGATTGGGCCTCGACGTCCGATGAGTTCACGGCGTCCGCCGCGGCGATCGCCTGGCGCAACTTGTCGCGAGCCGGGGCGCCGATGACGGAGAAGAAGGACGGCTTTTCGACATCGTCCCCAAAGACGGGAAGGCCCCAGAGGGACCAGTCGAACTTGCCGGACCACAGGTGGGCACCGTCCTGGGAGTTGAACGTGGACAGATCGTTGGTGCCGTCCCACTGGTAGGCGACGATCTTGTCCTTGTACTCGATGAGCAGGTCCATCCAGTCGGCGGCGAAATCTGCCTGATCCTTCTGGGCGTCCTCGGCTGCCGCGGCCTCGAGAAGCGTCTCAAGCGACGAGTAGTCGCCACCGAAGATCGCCATGTAGTCCATGCCGACCGCTGGCCAGTCCCGCCGGCGCATGACCGGGGAGTTGAAGACGTCGTAAGTATTGCCGTTGGCGTTGCCGATCAGGGCGACCGAACCCGTGGCCGTCTCGTCCGATTCGTATTGGGGATCGGTCGGCAGGACGCGCCTGGTGGGCAGCTCTGGGTCATAGTACGGGTTGGGGATGAAGTCCGAGCGAATGTCGCCTTCGGAGATCGAGATCTCATCCGCCACGGTCAGTCCGAGTTCGATCTGCTCGCGCAGCAGGTCAACGGTGGGATAGCCGGAGCTGAGGCGCCCCTGCATGCCGTAGCCGTCCACGTTGCCCGCCTCGTAGATGGGCTTCAGCATCTTGACGGTTTGACTCATCTTCGGTTCGTACAGCTTGTTGGAATCCTGGAAGTCGTTGAGATAGAGCTTCCAGTTCGCCCCCACGGCGTTGGACCACTGGCGGGCCGACGCGAAGGCCTGGCGCACCCACGCGGATTCTGCATAGAGCCGGGCGTCGGGATCGCCGTCGAGTTCGGGGTGGCGGAAGACGTTGCCCCACTGGCCCACCTGGTAGTCATCCTGATTGCGGATCTGACCCGTGTAGTCGTCGATCGGCTCGTTGACTACGTCCCAGGAGTAGATGATGTCGTTGTAGGGCTGGTACTTGACCATCATCTTGTGGATGTAATCGTCCAGGCGCGCAAGCATGGTTTCTTCGCTCGCCCAGTCCGGATTGTCGCTGTCGTAAGTGAATCCGTTGCAGAAGAAATAGTTGGGCTGTTGGCCGCCATGCCAGGCCAGGACGTGAGCGCGGACCACCTTGGCCTCATCGGGCGGGAGGTTGTTCGCCGCGTTGTATGCCTGGATGGCTTGCAGGATATTCTCCGACTGGCCGGGGCCTGTGGTGTCTTGCAGGACGACATTGCGGTTCGCCTGCTCGATCGCCGCCGCCTTTTGATCGGCCGACAACGAGCCATCGGCTTCGATGTCCGCGACGGCAGCCACGTAGGTCTGGCGGGATAGTGAATTGGTGGGGTTGTTGCCGATCTGGCCGTCGAGCTTCAGGGGGTTGGCTGGGCTGTTGGTCCGGTAATGGTAGAGAGCCTGAGGGCTGCTCCAATCGCCGAACGTCCCCATGATGAAGTAGTCCTTGTATTCCTCCCACAAGGACGGCACCGTGAAGTCGACCGCTGCGGCCTCGGGCACTGTGGCGGGTGGGGCGAGCGGGGCGATGCCGCAAGCCAGCACGGCAGCCGCGCTGACCAACGCGATCCTTCGAGTCATCGTTGACATGTCAATCCGTTTCTCCCCGGCCTTAGGGGGCACCGGGGTGGTGGTGGCGAACAGCCTCGAGCCGCGCGGCACACTCACCGGGCTGTCGAGCGAGAGTGTGACTGGGGGTTCGTGGCGTGGGGTAAGCGTAGCTGCCACCTGCGGCATTGTCACTGGTCGCGCCAGCCCGTGCGGCCTCCACCCGGTCCCGGTGACCGGCTCACACGCGGACTGTGACGGGACCCCCCAAATCTGTCAGAACCTCGAAATCGTCGTCCTGAGTGACGATGGGCAGTCGCCGGGCGAGTGCGATCGCCGCAATCCATAGATCGTTGACGTTGATTCGCCGACCGGCTTCGCCCACGCGGTAGCGCAGCGTGGCCCAATGGTGGGCGGCGACGGCGTCGATAGGCAGCAACTCGAGCCTCATCGCGGCTTGGTAAGTGAGCAGTCTGCGCGCTCGCGTCTCGGTGGCACCCGCCGCATGCACTCCGGCCTCAAGCTCGGCTGCGGTAATGACGGACACAAACCCTTGGTCAGGCAGGGACGTGGCGTCGAGCCTGCGGCCAGATTCTGCAGCGATGAACACCGAGGTATCGAGGAGTCCGGAGGCAAGGCGCTCGGCGGGAACGGACGTCACCCGGGCCCCACGGTGTCGCTGGACTCGTCGCCGAGCAGGGCCAAGTCCCGCCGTAGCGCCGCATCTGCTTGGGGGAAGGCCATCACTTCGTGAGGGCTGAGGTATGGACGTCTGGCGCTGTCAATCGGCTCAATCCGGGCGACGCGTTCGCCCCTCGACGTGAGGATGACGGACTCGCCCGCCCGGACATGGGCCACGACCTCAGCGGTTCTGTTGCGCAGGTCTCGTACGGCAACGGATTCCATGCGACAAGCGTAGCCCAATGTCCTACGCGACCTCCACGGACGGCGTGCCACGTCCCCCGCAAGCGGGCGTTGCTAGCCTGGTGGCCTCCCTCGACGTCCTGGAAGGAACCGCGCATGGGCTTGATCAAAGCCGCCGTGTCCGCCATCGGCGGGAATCTTGCCGACCAGTGGCTGGATGCGATCCAGCCGGCCTCAATGGGTCCTCGCACGCTCGCCGTTCGTGGCGAGCCACTGCACACTGGTCGCCGCACGTCCAATCGCCGTGGCACGCCCGGGTACATCTCCCACGGTTCGCGGATCGTGGTCCCAGTCTCGACGGCGATGATCCTCACCGATGGGGGTGCCGTCGGCTCCTTCACCGCCGAACCCGGCTACTACACGGTCGACGCCGCCTCCGCGCCGTCGATCTTCTCGGGGGACCTCGGCGCGTCCGTGCGGGACGCGTGGACCCGATTCACATTCGGTGGTTCCCCGCCCGTGCGCCAGGTGGCGCTCTTCGTCAACCTGCGCGAGATGCGCGACGTCAAGTTCGGCACCTCGGCGCCGGTCACCTACTTCGATAGCTTCTATCAGGCTGAACTGTCGCTGCGCGCCCACGGCGTGTATTCGTTCCAGGTCACCGATCCGCTGCTGTTCTTCAAGAATGTGTGCCCACCCGATTCCACGCGCGTCGACGTGGAGGATATCGAGGGCCAACTCCTCGCCGAGTTCTGCTCGGCACTGCAATCCGCTATTTCTCGTCTGTCCATGGAGGGTTACCGCATCAGTCATATGCCCGCGGCGGCCGAGGAGTTGAACCGGCACATGGACGACGCCTTGGACACCAAGTGGCGTCACCTACGCGGTATCGAGATCCTGTCTACGGCAATCGCCTCCATCAGCTACACCGAGGAATCCCAGCGCCTGGTGGCTATGCGCTCCCAGGGCGCCATGATGGCTGCGCCCGGCGTGGGCAACGCCTTCGCCCAATCGGCTGTGGCGGAAGGTCTGCGCGCCGCCGGGTCCAACCCGTCTGGAGCGATGGGTGCCTTCGCGGGGATGGCCATGGGGGCTGGCGCCGCCGGTTCGGCCCTGTTCACCGCGGGCTCGCCGCCGGCTCCGCCGTCCGCCGATGGCGTTCTTCCCCGACAGCCGGCAACCTCGCCACACGGGGGAGGTACGCCGCCGGCCCCCGGCCCCCTTCCGGTGGCAGCCCAGGGTGGCGCCGGTGCGCCGGGCGAAGACGGCGACCAGAACCAGCCGGTCGCGCAGGACAGACCCACGAGCCCGACGCGTGTGGGCCGCCGGTTCTGCCCCGGGTGCGGGGCCCCGCTGCCACCGGACGCCCGATTCTGCCCCGGGTGCGGTGAGGCACAGGCCTGAGCAGGGGCGATGACGGCGACCACCCAGACATCGCGGTGCCCCCACTGCGGCGCCATCGCTACGTACGACATCTCCCGCAGGCTCCTCGTCTGCGCGCAGTGCGGTTCCACCTTTGCGCTGCCCATGGGCGGGCGCCCGTCCGAGCCTGCCACGGGGGTCCCGCCCATGGCGCGCCCATCGCCTGACACGCCAGGGGCGTCCGGGCCGGTCCCGACTGGGTCGGCGCCACCGGGAGCCTCCCCACTGCCGCAGACCCCACAGGCGCCGGACACCGCCTCGCCGGCCTCGACAGCGACCCCGGCCGCCGCCGCGGCGTACCGGTGCGACTCGTGCGGCGCCGATATCGTCACCTCGTCTCCCACCGGGATTACGGTCCGATGCCACTACTGCCACAACCCTGTGGTGCTCACGGCGGAGGTGTCCGGGGACTACGCGCCGGACGCCATCGTCCCGTTTACGGTGACCAGGGATCAGGCGATCGCGAGCTTTCAGCGCTATACGGCCCGGCACCATTTCACGCGGCGTACGTTTTACGACGAGGCGAATATCGACACGCTGACGGGTGTCTATCTGCCGTACTTCGCTATCGACGCCTACCTCGAGGGCGAATACACGGCCGAGGCGCAGCGCAGGCGCACCTTCCCAGGGCCATCGGCTACCGTCACTGAGCATCGGGTGTTCCGTCTGCGGCGCCATGCCAGCTTCTTCATCGACGATTACGCCATCGAAGCCCTCGCTCAGGCGATCTCGCAGAAGATCATCACGTCCATCCAGCCATTCGATCTCACCGCATTGGCACCGTTCGACTTTCGCTACCTGGTGGGCTACCAGGCCGAGCGCCGGGACCTGACGGCGCAGCAGATGGAGGCGCGAATCCACGAGGATTTTGAGCGAATCGCCGCCACCCTCGTGGCACGGGACCTCCACGACACCGACTACGACTCGGTATCGCGTCCGGTGCGCCAATCCCTGCGCGTGACCCGCGAAGAGCGCAAGTACTGTCTACTGCCCGTCTGGCTGTTTACGTATCTCGATCGGACCAAGCGCAAGACGTACTACTACGCCGTCAACGGTCAGACCGGAGAGGCAAGCGGCATACTGCCGATCTCGGGCCTCCGGGCAGCCATGGCGATGGCCGCCATCGCCGTGGGCGGCGCTGCCGCCATTCTTGGAACGCTGTGGGCGGTGGGCTGACAATGGCACCGACGATGCCGGCCCGCCCCTCCCCCTCCCGCCGCCGCGTGAGTGCGGGGCTGGCGGCGGTCGGGCTCACTGTCGCCGTGATCCTCGCGGGGTGTTCGGCGTCATCGGACGCGGACTTCGACGAGGCCGTGGTGATCGACGAGTCGGGACCCGGCGGCTCAGGAGTCCTGTCCGCGTCGGACGAAGCGGCCGTGACGGCGTGCGCCAACGACTTTGGCGCGCGGTCCGGGGCGGATCGCGTGGTGGTGGTGATGCTCGATGAGCCGCAGACAGACGCCGAGACCGAGGCGCTGGCGCGGTCCGTGATCCGTCAGGACCCTCGGGACAACCAGTTGGTCCTCGTGGAAAACGTCCGAACCCGCTACGTGTGGGTCGAGGTGGGCGGGACTATCCGACATCACGTGGGGGCGTCCACCGTCGAGGCGCTGACGGTCCCCAACGTCGATGCCTATCGGGCGGGCCCACGTCAAGGCATCTGCGCGACCATGCGGGAGGCTATGTCGCATGTGAGCGGATGGAAGCGCATCGCGCTGGGTGGATGGGTGGCCGGGATCGTGTGCCCGGTGCTCGCGGCCGTGGTGTTGTGGGTGGCGCTGCTGCGTTCCTATCGTCTCAAGACCGCCGCGCACTCCTACGATCTGACCCTCGCCCGTTACCAGCGCCTCGATGGCGAGGACACGTTCGTGCGCGAGTACCACACCCGAGTCCACCACCCCACGGGCGGTGGCGGGTTCGGCGCCGGCCGAGGGGGCGCAGGCCGGACCAGCGGCGGCGGCACCCACTTCTAAAGCCCCCCGCGGCCTATGCCCCGGCGCCGCATGCCCTCAAGCGCCGCCGCGCCGCCGCCGCGAGTTTCAGGTTTCAAGGCTGAACGGGCCGGTTTGGCCCCTAAAACCTGAAACTCGGCGGACTGTGGGACCGGGGTCGGGGACAGACAGTTGGCACGTAGCGGAGACAGACGAACGGGCGGGGTGCCCGGAGTCCACATGGAACCCCGGGCACCCCGCCCGTGTGGTCGATGCGGTCGTGGCTACGGCCGCAGGGACCTAGATGCTACTTGACGGCCTTGGTGGCCTTCGATGTCTGCGACACCTTGGCGTAGCCCGAGAGCTTGCCGGTCACCCTGACGGTGATCTTCTTGCCCTTCTGAGCGGCCTTGAGCTTCAGACTCGCCTTGGTCGCACCCTTGATCGCCTTGCCATTCGCATACCAGCGGTAGGTGAACTTGGCGCCCTTGGTCCACGTGCCCTTGGCGATCTTCAGGGTCTTGCCGACGGAAGCAGTCCCGGTGATCTTGGGCACGGAGGCCGCCAGCGTCGGCACCGTCGGGGCCACGTCCACGGACAGGCCGGCGATGGCGGCGTTCAGTGCCGACTGAGCGGCCGCCACATCCGCAGCGGTCACCGAATCGGCCTTGCCTGGAGCGGCGATGGCCTCGGCAGCGGCGATGGCGGCGTTCAGCGCCGTGATCGAAACCGCCGAGTATCCGTCGGCCTTGACGGCCTTGGCCGCGCCGATGGCAGCGGTCAAGCCGGCCGTCGAGGCACGCGGCACGAGTCCGCTGACCGCGTCCTGCAGTGCGGTACGAGCCGCCACGGCAGCGGCGGTGTCACCCGTGCCCGCTGCACGCGCCTGCGCGAGCGCGCTCTGGTAGGCCGCCCAAGAGGCACCCGTGTACTGATCGGCTGCAGGAGCCGCGGCGGTCACTGCGTCGATGAGCGCCTGCAGGGCCTGACCGGCGCCAGCGTTCGGCTGGGCGGCCGGCGGGGCAATGGCGAGCGCCGCGAGGGCGGCGTTCACCTGGGTGATCGCCGACTGGATGGCCGAGGCCGAGGGCTCCGGCTCTGCCAGAACGCTGCCTGCAGCAGCGATCGCCGCCGCGAGCTGCGCCACGGACGCCGAGGTGTAGCCGGACGTGACGACCGCGCGAGCGACGTCGACGGCCGCGGCGAGCGAGGCCGTCGAGGGCCGCGCCACCAAACCGGCGATGGCGCTGGTGAGGTCAGCGCGCGCAGATTCGAGATCGCTCGCGCTCGGCGACGACGCAGCCACGAGGGCCGATGCCGCGCGCAGAGCGACCTGATAGGCGGCCCAGCTCGCCGAGGTGTACGGCGCAGCGACCGGGAAGGCGTGGCCTGCGGACGCGATCAGCGCCTCGACCTGCGCCTTCGTCACCGATGCGGCCGGATCGGCGTACTGCAGGCCGTCGACGGCGCCGCCGATCGCGGCGATCGCGGCGGCCACATCGGCCTCGCTGGTATTCGGATCCGCCGCGGCGATCACGCCAACCGCCGCCGCAACAGCAGCGGTCACCCGAGCCCACGATTCCGGCGTATACGATCCGGACATCGCCGCGAGTGCCTGCGCACCGGCAACCACGGGCGCGATGAGCCCAAGGTCGCCACGTGGCGCCGGCACAGTCGCGACCTGCTCGGCGACAGCCTCGACGGCTGCGTCAATCTGCGACTGGGTGGAAGCCGGGTTGGTGAGCACGGCCTGGGCCGCTTCGATCGCCGCCTGGGCCGCGGCCAACGATGCCGGCGTGTACAGATCGGCGTCGAGGGCGTCGAGCGCACCCTGGGCGTCGGCGATCGCCTCGACCAAGGAACCGGTCTCCGTCTCCGGCAGTGTGCCGCCGGCGTTGGCGATGGTGACGGTCGCGGTGTGCGAGTAGATACCCGATCCCGCAGTGGTGACGGCGGCCACGCGGACCGTGCCAGCCTGCGAGGCACGCAGCGTGCCATCCGGGCTGATCACGGCGCCGGCCGTGTTGGTCTCGCCCGTCGCAACGTAGTACTTGATGGAGGCGTTCGGCGCACCAGACAGGCTCGCGGACAGCGATGCGCTGGCCTTGGCGTCGGCCAGCGAGATGGTGGCGTCAGCGAAGTCCAGCGAGTGCTCGTAGAGCGTCACGCCATCGGCGCTGTGGGCACCCGCGTACACCACCACGGGGAACGTGGTGGTGCCGGTGGTGCCATCGGCGGCGACGGTGGCCCGGATCGTGGTGACGCCGGGGCCAACCGGCGTGACAGCACCGGTCGCGTCGACGGCGGCGATCGACGGATCGACCGACTGGTAGCTCACGGTCACACCGGCGCCGCCGAGATCGTAGAACGCCTGGTCGTTACGCGTGGCCGAGAGGTTGGCGTGGATGGCCGAATTCGGCGCGTCGGTGTTGAGCACCACGCCATCAGGCACCGCCACCACGTTCTCAATGGCCGGGGTCAGCTCGGATGCCGCCAGCGTGAACAACACCGATGCCTGATCGGCCGCGGCGGCGGAGGAACCCACCTGGAGCGTCCACACGCCGGCGTCGAAAACCTTGTGGGCATTCGCCGTATCCCAGAACCACAGGTTCTTGACTGGGATGTCGACAGTCACAGTCTCGGTGCCGTTCGGGGCGATTTCACCGGTCTTGGTGAAGCCCTTGAGCTGCTGATCGGGGCGCAGCGCCTCGCGAGCCCGCGGGCTCTTGGCGTAGACCTCAACAACGGTCTTGCCTGCGTGAGTGGTGGACACGTTGGTCACCGGGATCGACACGGTCACCGTGTCATCCGGGGTGACGGCGTCAAGGCTGCCACCGCCGGCGACGCTCAGCGTCGGGGTGCCATACGCGAAGATCGCGTAGGACAAGCCGTAACCGAACGGATAATCCACCGCGCCGGTGAAGTACTGGTAGGTCCGACCGTTGTGCGTGGCATCTGGGGTCATCTGGTAGTCCTTGGCGTCACCCAAGTCCTTGATGTCCGCATACCAGGTGAACGGCAGCTTGCCGCTGGGCACGTGTGCCCGGGCGCCGGCGACGTTCGAGCCAATGACGCTCAAGTTGGTCTGGTTGTGCTGCAGGTCGATGTCCTTGCCGAACAGGGTGTAGGGGACGTTGAGACCCTGGAATTCGCCGTTGTAGCTGGTCCACACGATGGCCTTGGCGGCATCCTTGAACTCGCCCACATCCACCTGGGACACGGACTGGATCCAGGCGATCGTGTTGGGATTCAATCGTGCTACCTGGGCGATCATGGCATCTTGGGCGCGCGGCAGGTCCACGCTCGAACGGTCCTCGTCCTCGGAGGAGTCATACGCGATGGAGCCGGTGCCGCCGGTGCCGGTGCCGGCGCCGCAGTTGGCCGTCGGATCGGACGGGTTGGTGAGGCAGACCGACTGCATGGACGTGGTGCCGGTGTAGGCGATGACGGCATCGGCCGCGCGAATCTGCGCTTCCTCGGCCGCTGAGAACTGCGGCGCGAAGTAGCTGGAATCCCACTCGAAGACGAGCTTTTGCTGGCTTCCGGCCAACGCGGCGAGGCGTCCGGGGATCGTCTCGGTCAGTGTTGCTGTCAGAGCGGTCGAGAAGGCGGGCGCCGCGTCGGTGGTGTTCGTGGCACACACCTCGGTCGGTGCGGGCACGTTGACGGTCCCGATCACGGGGCCGCCGCGCTCGCCCAGATGCACCGTCAAGGCGCCGGGGATCTCGCGGCTCGTGCGGCACGCCCGGCCAGCAGCGTTGGTATAGGTGCTGCCCTGGGTCACGGCGTAGTCGACGTTCAGCGCCAGAGTTCCGGCGGGAATGTCCACATCGACGGCAAAGTAGCCGCCCCATGCGCCGTAGGACTGCAACACGGTGTAGCCCTGCGACGGGTTGGTCTTCGAGCCGCTCCACGGTGCCACGCCACGCCAGCCGTCATAGTCCATCGACTTGATGATGGTCTCGGCGTTGACGCGGGCGGTCTCCGTGGTGGCGTTGCGTGTGTTGGAGTTGAAGAAGCGCACCACAGAGTTGCCGGTGCCTTCGGTCCGTCCGAAGTTGGGCTTCTTGCGGCCAAGCTGAGTATCGGACTGGTTCAGACCCCAGATGTAGTCGACCTGAGCGCCGGGATCCACCGCGCCCACATAGTCCTTGACGGCCTGTTGGGCCGACAGGAGCTGGTTATAGGTGAGTGTGGGGGAGTAATCGCCGTGAACCGGAATGATGCCCATGTGGCCGACCACGACGTACTTGCTGGTGCTTGTCGGGCTTGACAGCGGGAGTAGGCCATCGTTCTTCAGCAGAACGGTCGCTTCCTTCGCGCCCTGCTTGGCGGCGGCGCGCGCGTGGGCGGTGTCGACGTCCGTCGTGAGGTTGAGGTCTCCCCACGGGGTGTCCGCATAGAAGTTGTCGAACTCACCGAACATGAAGCGCTCGCGGAACGCGCGCACCAGTGGCACGTCGATGTCGCCCTCGGTGATGTTGCCGTCCTTGAGGGCCGGAATCAGGCCGTTGGCGGCGTCGGAATAATCGCCGTCCATGCAGTCGAGATCGGTGCCGGCCTTGAGCGTGTAGGCGACGCCCGTGCGCTGGGTCAACGGGATGCCATCGGGCTGCCAGATGTTGCCATTGCCGCCGGGCCACCACGAATCGCGGATCGCGTCACAGTCGGACACGATGACGCCGTCGAAGCCCCAGGTGCGCCGCGCGAAGGTCTCAAGATACTCGCGCGAACCGGACATCGGGACGCCATTGACGTGGTTGTAGGCGGTCATCAGCGACCGGGCGCGTGCGCCATCGGACTGCTCAGAGCCGGTGAGCGCTGCGAACGCGGGGGTGTAGTACTCGCGAATCTCGGCCTCGGTCATCTCAGCCGACCCGTTGTGGCGGTTGGTCTCCGAGTTGTTCGCAAAGTAGTGCTTCGGGGTGGTGGCGGCCTTGTAGTAGCCGTCCGACGAGGAGTAATCGCCCTCGACATCGGCGCCCTGCATGCCGTAGACAAACTGCTTGCCGATCTCGCCGGTCAGATAGGGATCCTCGCCGTAGGTCTCCTCGGCGCGGCCCCACCGGGGATCGCGGTGCATGTTGATTGTGGGCGACCAATAGCTCAAGCCCTTGTGCTGAGCGACAGCGGTGGGGTTGTTGAAGTTGGTGTAGGCGCGGGCCTCGTCAGAGACCACAGTCTCCATGACGTTGACCAGGTCGCGGTTCCAGGTCGAGGCGATCGCGAGCCCTGTGGGCAGCTCGGTGGCCAGACCGCCGAGGTTTTGGCCGCCCTGGCCGCTCCGTGCGACGCCATGCAGTGCCTCATTCCACCAGGCATAGGCCCTCACGCCAAGGCGGCTGATCGCCGGGGCGACGCCCGAGCCGCCGGTGAGGACGTTGGGGACCCCGTTGGTTTGGGTCTGGGCGTTGAGCTGGAGGACCTTCTCCTCCAGGGTGAGGCGCGACACCAGGTCCGCAGCCCTCTCATCAAAGCTCAGGCTCGTGTCGAGGTATGCCGGTGCTTCCGCTGAGGCGGCCGGCAGGTTCAGCGCGGTGACGCCAGTGGCGACAAGCCCGACGCTCAGCGCGAGCGTTAAACCAGCCCGTCCGCCGTGCCGCAGACCCGAGCGTTGCCGGGTCGTCATTTCAGACATCCGTGTCTCCTTACAGTTCCGGATCGTGAGTATGTCGAGGGGCTGAGCAGCTCCGCTTCCCTCGTTGGCGGACCACACCTCGGTGTTGGGGGCCGCCGTGGTGCCCGGCATCGCCGGGGCCGTCTCTCCTTTCCCCGGCGAGCGCCGTCGGCGCGCCGGTTCCGAGTGGTGATGGGCGCTACACCGACTGGTGTCGGCCACACACCGTGCCGCCAACCCCACCGGGGACACCCGCGCTCCAGCGAGCAGATGCGCTGACGTTTGCAGGGGCGAATAACGGTCGATGAACTGGCAGCCGGAATAGTTTAACAGATGAACCGAATCATCCCGGGAGCCTGGGGATAGCGCTCCGCGTCCGGGCATGAGGACACAGCCCTGCCCGGACGCGGGCCTGGGACGCGTGCAGGCGCGCGCTCAGCGCTTGGCCCTTAGGGGGTCCGGAGGACGGTGTGGATCGTTCGGCGGGGTGGGGTGGGCAGTGCGGCCTATCCTTCGGGGGTCTGGGCGGCTAGCGTGGCCAGTCCCCGTAGCTCTCGACGAGCGCGCCGAGGCGCCGGCTGCCGTGGGTCCAGGCGGTGTAGACATCGGCTTGCGCGCGGCTCAGTGCCTTGGTGACGGTCTTACCGGCGACTAGCCCCAGCCATGAGGCCTGTGGCCAGTGTGGCCGGGAATCCAGCGGGTCGTGGCAGCGGCAGTTCGGGCGGCCGTACCCGCGTCGCAGCCCAGTCGAGACCGACACGGGCAGGGGCCAGCCGATCGTGGTGACCTCTTCGACGAGCTCGACCAGCGCAGCGCAGCGCTGCGATCGAGGACGGCATTGAGCTCCTCAGCGTCCGCAGTCGCCCTGACGAGTAATCCCGCCAGCCAACGACCATCCCACCGCGGGTCCACCCCACCCTCTTCGCGATCAACTCGACATGAGGCAAGACGCCCAACACCACGCCACTGTGGAGGGGTTCGCGCGGCGGCCGGGGATCTGGGCCGCGTTCGCTGGCGGGTTGACCTGCCCGCAGCGGGCCGCGGGCTACGCCGACTCCCTGGAGGCCGTGGTCGTCAACCTCGTGTTGGGTTGCGAGCCGTTATACGCGCTGGCCGCGTGGGGCCAGGACGCGCAGGTCGCGGCGGGCCTGGGCGATGACAAGGCCGGTCGGGCGTTGGAGGCGTTGTGGGACGCGGACCCGGTGGGTGTGTGCGCACGGGCGGGGGTGTCGGCCGCACGGGCGGCGAGCGTGAGGCTCGCCGAGGTTCACAACGACTCCACATCGGTCCGCTTGTGGGGCTCGGCCCGCCGCCCGGACAGGTCGGGTGGGACACCGCGGGCCCCGAGAGGGCGCGCCAAAGACCACCGTCCCGATTTGAAACAGTTGGTCGCGCGGGTCTCGGTCCCGGCGGACGGGAGGGTGCCACTGGCGTTCCGGTTGGTTGACGGGAACACCGAGGACTCCACCACCCATATCGACTCGCTCGACGAGCTGGCGGGAATACTGGGTACTACTCGTTTCACGTACGTCGCGGACTGCAAGTTCGCTACGGGGGCGAACCTGGCGCACATCGCCGCCCACGCAGGCGCCGTGTTCGTGGCTGTCCTCCCGAAGGGCCGCACGGACTGTGACGGGAGAGTATCCGCTATACCCCTCGCGCGACGTAAGCCGATCGCCTCAGAGACTCTGCCGCGATCCGATCGACTCCGCTCGAATCCTATCCCACGCAGCCCTCCTCACCGCCCTCATAACGGCTGCCATTATGCACGCTCAAACACCAGCGCCAGGCAGTTGATGGCCCTCTGTTCAGCTACCGGGCGCCACGTCCCTGCTTGTTGTCTGAAACGGAGCGCCAATCGTGATTCACCGACCACTCAAGCCACGAACATGCCCTCGCGCTAGACCTTGGAATCGTGGCAGCCACAATCTTGGTGAGTGTCCAACAAATGGCTCCCACCTGTGGCTCGCAGCCATTTAGCTGATGCTCACATACAACGGGCTTCCAGAGAGCACCGGACTACCTGCGGCGCTACCGCCAATGTCTATACCGTAAGCATAGACTGGCACACTGCTACCGCGAACCGAAGTGGTGATTGTGCCATAGAATCCGTGGGTGTTGCCTGTGTTCGGATACGTGTTCGCAACATCGCTTCTGGCGATATTCGCTGACAACGCGTAGGACGGTGCGCCCGAACCGGCCGGACCTCCGATATAGATGTGGACACTTGTCGAAATCTGTGCCAGATCTGGATCGATTACCCATCCGGATACGGTGACTTGCCCAGCTCCGCCGGCGGCACCGTCAATCCATCCGAATGGTTGCCGCCCTGTGGTCGACAGGATCGTTCCTGTCTGAGATAGGACCGACGCGATCGGGCTCGCCCAAGAGCGACGCTCTTCGGTAAGGTACGCGCTGGTGACGCCAATGGCAATAGCCGTTCCATCAGGATTGACAGCGTACACCGGACCTCCGCTGTCGCCGCCAGAGACACCACTAGTGCCAGAGTCCCACTGCCACTTTATAGAGCCGGAAAAGTTGTGCAAGATGTTATCGGAGCTTGTGAAAAAGTAGCCGGTGCTCGCGCTTTCCACATAACCGCACGCCTCGGTGACAGTGATCATGCCCATTTGGCAAACGCGGGTGTAGGGGCTGACAGCAGTCGTCTGGGCGACGACTGATCGTTGGAGACTCGAATTGACGTACACCGAAGGCGTCGAGGGAAGGTAGGACGATGAGGCGGGGAAGATCGCGCCGTCAGCCGTGAGGTTGGCGCTCGCGCTGACGTTCCATACGGTATTGTTTTGCAGGTTTCCCACGGGGGGAGTATAGTAGACGTAATTCGGATAATTTGCAATATGGACCGGGTTTCCACTGGGTCCGCAGTGGCCCGCAGTCAACACGTACTGAGCGTTTGATGCGCTGTGGACCTGGAAGCCGGAGCTACACCAGTTTCCGCCGGTGATCCACAGGCTCTTGCCCGCGCGTAGGGGAGTGCCATACAGGTCCTCGGCCGGCTGCGGGCTATCTTGCTGGATGAGCACAATCATCGGATCGTCGCCGGCGATCTCGAAGTCGAAGAGGCTCGTGGCGTTGGTGGCGTCATCACCCGAGAGCACAGGGACACCAACGGCGCTGCCAAGCTCGTTCGCGAGCGAATCGAGTGACGCGTCGGGTGGCAGGCCCACCTCCACGGTGCCCCGCTCATAGTTCACTGTCAGAGTATAGCGATCCACTTCATCCGTCATCGCGTTCTTGACAGCATTGGCCACCTCCTCCACCTCCGCGCGCGCAAACTGGCGATTGACCAGTTCTGTGGCCGCGATAGTTTGGAGTTGCGCCAGAACGGCGGCATCAGTGTCCGCATTGAGATTATATACGCCGACCACGAAGTGGTCCTGTTCATGGGTAAGCCAGGCCTCTACGAACCGATCCCCAAGGAGTTCGGTCGCCAACTGGCGGTATTCGTCGTTGACTTCGACGATGCTGATCCCGACTTCTTCCGAGAAGACGCCTGTGTCGCTGGGAGAGGCGCCGCCTTCGGCGTCGGCCGCTGCTGGCAGTGCCGTTGGAAAGATAACGGCTAGTGCGAAAATGATTGTGAATGCGACCGTTCGCGATCGCGCGCATGCCTTCATTACTGTGTTCCTTTCTTGTGCCTCAGGCCCGTAATCCGTGTACCAGACCGTATGCGGCGTCTGTGGGAATTGTATCTGCGTTCACCTACCGCCGCACCAGCGAATGGAGGGCGAAGGCAGAGAGTGACGACTCTATTCAGTCAAGAAGGGACACTGCAAGAGTCGCCCGGCCAGGAAGGGAAGACTGGGAAGCCGTCACTGCTAACTGTATTGTTGTGGTAGAGGAAACAAAGCGCCTCCTCGGGTCGGCGTACTTCACTTTCACGGCAGTCATGCCGACAGGAAGCGAAGGCAAAGACACACGGATCTTGCCCTTGGCAGAGGCTTTGAGTGCGGCCGACTTCGACCCACCCTTCCATGTGATTTTGATAGTTCCGTCGGGGGTAGGTCGAACACTAGACTTCAGTGCAATATCGAGCATGGCGCCCTTCCTGGTGCTGCCCGAGGCGACAGTGCGAATCTGCTTCGCCGTGATCGCGGTCGCGGCCATGACTGTCACGGGGCCGGACGACGAAAGGGCGGGGCCGCAAAGGGTATCGCCGATATAGCGGGAATAGGCGACGACCAACGACAGTACTGAGCCGAGATCCGCAGTCCCGACGGAGAATGATCGGGGGCCGACAATGGAACTTCCAGCCTGGGTCGGCGATGGGTCGCCACGGGCCGGGAGGAAGGCACCGTCCTTGAGCCAATGAACGTCCTGGATTACAGCGCTACCAACTACATCGCCGATGCCCACACCCAGGAGTTCGACTCCCGGCGCGACCACATCGGTGGCAGCGAGCGGTGGTAGTGCGAGCGGGGCGACACGATCTGCGGGACAGGCGGCGACTGGCGGCTCATCGGCCGTCGCGAGAGACGGAGACACACCTCCGAACACCAACCCGACAGCAGGCCAGAACGCCATGCCAACCCGGATAGGCGACAGGGGCAAACGTAACACGGCCCTGAGAGCAGTCAGGCTGTACCGCCAGGAATCACTGTGAAGCATGAAATGCACTCCAATCGCCCGTCGCGGAACACCCGGTCTGAAGGCTCCCGTAGCTTTGCGGACGGGGCGGACTTGCTACGCCAGGCGCACCGAAAGAAGAGTGTATCGCGCCGTGAGGACTGTCTACACGTATGTCTGACCCATGCCAACGCAAGATGCAAGGGGTGTCCATGCTATGCCACATGCAGCGCAGCATGGATACCACCTCGGGCTCGTGGCCAGGGCCTCGGCAAAGGCGTCTAGTGGCTGAGGAGGAGGGTGGCGATTCGGTGGTGAGTGGTGGGTACCGTGGGCCGGAACCCTTCGTGACGCCCTCGTCCAGCTGTGGGCTGCTGTCCCCTCCCTCGGCACATGACCCCCGCCCGGCAATCAGTGGCGTCCCGCAGACCCCCTCACCACCCCGTCGAGTTTCACCTTTCCGGGCTCCCACAGGCGGTTTCGGACCGCAAAGGTGAAACTCGGCGACCATGGGCGCCAGAAGATTCGAGGATCCGGCACGGGCATTGGTGTCACAGACCGCGACCCGCACACAGTCACCACACCCGGCCTTCCGCCGCACGACATGTCTCGACACCCACCACCAGGCCGGTGACCCCGGGATGAGACTCCCCGGGCCACCCGACTGGTCACGCCCCACTTGAGGCCTCGGCAAAGTCGTCTCGTGGGTGAAGAGGAGGGTCACGATTCGGTTCCTCACATGACCCACCACACCCCCCCAAATCCGAACAGCCGGGGACGATGCCCTGGGTTTCATCACTTCAGATCATCGCCGTCAACGTCGCGTCCACCCCCAAACCCGCGGCGCCCCCCGCACCCCCAACACCTTTACCGAAGCCTTCGGGAGCCTGGGGATAGCGCTCCGCGTCCGGGCAGGAGGACACAGCCCTGCCCGGACGCGGGCCTGGACCTGCATGAACCGCATGGTCCACGCAGGTCCAGGTCGGATACGCCCCTTCGACGGCTGCGGCGCATCCG
>JAISBQ010000387.1 GCA_031266115.1 Bifidobacteriaceae bacterium | reverse complement strand
CCCGGCCGGTCAGAACCCTGAGGTGAATCCCCCGCTCCCACCATCCCTACCTTTGGCGCCTGTGGCGCCGATTCCCCCGATCTCCGCTGGCGGTGCCCCGGCCGCGGCCCAGGGCCGGTTCGGGCAGGCCGGCGGTGCTCAAGCGCAGCCATGGACCGTGCCTGCTACTCCCGACGCGCCTGCCACATGGATCCAACCGCAGCCCGAGTATCCCGCCTGGACCCCGCCAACACCCCCTCGGGCCGACCCGTCGCCTACACCGCCCGCAGCAATGCCCGCCCAGGCACCACCAGCCGAAACTCTGCCCGCGCCGGTGTCTGCCGGAAGTATCGCCCACCATGGCGACCCGCTCGACGCGCTGTCACTCGACCTCAGCCTGCCGGCCTTCGAGCCACCTCCACCAATCACGGTGGACCTGCCCCCCCTTCCTACGCTCGACGAATTGCTCGCCCGGGCCGTCCGCAACGACACCTCACCGCCGGCATCGTCCACGCCACAGCCCACCAGCCCGCCCGTCGAGGATCAGGTGCCGACATGGCTGCGCCCGTACCTTGACCGACGGCCCGACGGTCAGGCACGGCCCACCCCTCCCGCTTCGCAGCCTCCAGCAACTCAGGCGGGATCCGATGGCTGAGTGCCGTTTGGTCATTGTCGGCTCAGGCCCGGCGGGCTACACAGCCGCCATCTACGCGGGCCGGGCCGGGCTCTCGCCTGTTGTGATCGCCGGGGCAGTGACAGCTGGCGGCAACCTCATCAACACAACCGAAGTCGAGAACTACCCGGGATTTCCGGACGGGATCGTTGGACCCGATCTGATGGACCGCATGGCCGTCCAAGCGGTCAAGTTCGGCGCCCAGATCGTCTACGACGATGCCGTATCGATGGATTTGATGGGCCCCTTCAAACGGGTGGTGACGTCTGAAGGCGGCGCGTACAGCTCCCCCGCCGTGATCGTCGCCACCGGGTCGGAGTACCGGAAGCTCGGTCTGGCCGCGGAGAAGAAGTTCGTTGGCCACGGCCTGTCCTACTGCGCCACATGCGATGGGGCGTTCTTCCGCGACAAGCCGATCGTGGTGGTGGGAGGCGGCGATTCAGCCGTCGCTGAGTCCCTGTTTCTGGCTCGCTTTGGCTCCTCGGTGACGGTGGTCCACCGCCGGGCCGAACTACGTGCCTCTGCGATCCTCACGCAAAGGGCCGTTGCCGAACCCAAGATCTCCTTCGAGTGGCATTCGATGGTCAGCGACATCAGGGGCGCCAGTTCCGTAACGGGCGTCGAGTTAACCGATGTCCGCACCGGCGAACGCCGTGAACTGAGCGCTGCCGGCGTGTTTGTCGCCATCGGCCACGTACCGCAGTCGGCACTGGTGGCCGGCCAGCTAGCTACCGACGCGCAGGGATACATCATCGCTGACCATCCATCCACTCGGACACAGGTGCCTGGGGTTTTCGCCTGCGGCGACGTGGTGGACCGCGTCTATCGGCAGGCGATCACGGCCGCGGCCTCTGGCTGCGCCGCCGCGTTGGATGCCCAGGAATACCTGGGAACGCTGCGCGCCGAAGCAGCGTTCGCCGCAACCACCATGTGAGGAGCGTTAGTCTTTCTCCACCCAACTACCGATAACCCATACCAGGATGGAGTGCTATGAGTTCGCTGACCACCGTCACCGACCAGACCTTTGCCGAGCAGGTGCTGGCCTCACCCACCCCGGTGCTGGTCGATTTCTGGGCACCTTGGTGCGGACCGTGCCGCCAAATCGCGCCACTGCTCGAGGAGCTCGCCACCGAATACGCCGGGAAGCTGGCCTTTTGCTCCTTGAACACCGATGAGAACCTCGCCACGCCCTCGCGCTACGGGGTCACATCGCTGCCGACCCTTAACGTCTACCGGGACGGCGAGATAGTGAAGACCATCGTTGGCGCCAAGCGCAAGGCGCTGCTGATCGAGGACCTGGCTGAGTTCATCGCCTAGAGGCCGGTCACGCCTCCCACCATCCCGATCCGAGGCACCGTCGCAACGAGCTGGTGCCTGACGTTCCCAGCAACGCAAAGGAGGATTCCGCCATGTCTGTTTCGCCAGGAGCCGGTACCAGGCTCGACCCATGGTTCGGTTCATACGCCGCCAGGACTCACGGAATGAAAGCCTCCGAGACCCGAGCTCTCTTTGCCGTCGCCAACCGTCCAGAGGTGGTCTCGTTGGCAGGCGGCATGCCGAACATAGCCGGCCTCCCGTTGGAGATCATCGCGAAGATCACCGCTGATCTCATCGCCACCGAAGGCACCGTTGCCCTGCAGTACGGCAACGGCCAGGGGAGCCCAATCCTGCGGGAACGCACCACCGAGGTGATGGCGTTGGAGGGCATCGCCGTCCACCCCGACGACGTGGTGGTGACAACAGGCTCTCAGCAGGCCCTCGACCTTGTCACCCGCATCTTCGTCGACCCCGGGGACGTCATCGTCGCTGAGGCACCTTCCTACGTTGGAGCCTTGTCCGTCTTTCGCGCCTATCAGGCCGACGTCATCCACGTCGCGATGGATGCAAACGGACTGATACCTGAGGCCTTGGCCGAGACTCTGGCTTCTTGCCGCGCGGCCGCCAGAAAGGTGAAGTTTCTCTATACAGTACCCACCTACCACAACCCAGCCGGCGTCAGCCTCACCCAGCCGCGCCGCGAACAAGTACTTGAGATTTGCCGGCGGGCGGGCGTGCTGGTGGTCGAAGACAATCCCTACGGGCTGCTCGGATTCGACGGCAGAGTCTTCCCTGCGCTGCGCTCCCTGGACTCAGATGGTGTTGTCTACCTGGGCACGTTTTCCAAGACCTTCGCGCCGGGCTACCGAGTGGGATGGGCCGCCGCACCGCATGCAATACGAGAGAAGCTCGTGCTGGCCAGCGAATCGGCAATTCTGTGCCCCTCGCACGCGTCCCAGCTATCGGTTTGCGCTTACATGGACGCCTGCGATTGGCAGGGACAAATCGGACAGTACCGCGCCCTGTACCGGGAACGGCGGGACGCAATGGTGGGTTCGCTCGCAGAGATGATGCCCGAATGCTCTTGGAATGTCCCGGCCGGCGGCTTCTACACGTGGGTGCGGTTGCCTGAGGGCATCGATGCCCGGACCATGCTGCCCCGTGCCACGACCGCGCTCGTGGCCTACGTGTCGGGATCCGCCTTCTATGCAGACGGTCAGGGTGCGGACCACATGCGGCTATCCTTCTGCTATCCGACACCAGAACGCATTCACGAAGGCATCAGACGTCTAGCTGGTGTGGTAAGCAAGGAGTTGGAGCTCGTTCAAATGTTCGGACCGGAAGGTTCTACCACCGCTGATGACGTCCAGGTTCCATCACCGGACGTACTGTGATGCCAAGAGTCCAAACTGATCAGAAAGGTATGGAGACACGATGCCCGATCCCTTCGTGATGATCCTGGCCGGAGGACTGTCGCATGAGCGCGACGTCTCGTTGCGTTCAGGGAGCAGAGTGGCCGAGGCCCTTGGCCAGTCCGGCTGCCGCGTGGAAGTGGCCGATTTGAACACCGATATTCTCCCGCGCCTGACGGAAGCTGACCGAACAGCAAGGCCCGACATCGTCTGGCCCCTTCTCCACGGCGCCAGCGGGGAGGATGGCTCAGTCCAGGGCGTGCTCGATCTTCTCGGCTATCGCTACCTCGGATCTCCGCCGGGACCTTGCCGGGCAGCCTGGAACAAGACAGTCGCAAAATCCGTAGTGGCCCAGGCCGGTATGGCTACACCTCAGTTCGTAACGCTCCCCCAGTCCCTGTTTCAAGAATTGGGGGCCGCAGCACTCCTGGACTTGGTCGTTGACCGTTTCGACCTGCCGCTCGTGGTCAAGCCCGTACACGGGGGATCGGCGCTCGGCGTCACCCTTGTGAGCGAGCCGGCCGCCCTGTCGCAGGCGCTCATGCAGTGCTTTGCCTATTCGCCTCTTGCGTTGATCGAGCGCGCTGTTACCGGTATTGAGTTGGCCGTATCGGTGATCGACCTTGGCGACGGTCCCTTTGCGTTGCCGGCTGTCGAGATTGTCGCCGATGGCGGCTACGACTACGACGCCCGCTACAACCCCGGCCGG